>NZ_JBFUBU010000007.1:0-113838 GCF_056405595.1 Polaromonas sp. P1_G1 | reverse complement strand
CCCCCACCAACATCCCCGCCACCGGCTGCGACAAATTGTTGAGCATCACAATCACGCCGGTGGTCTTGCCGAGGTCCTTGGGCGGAATGAGCTTCTGCCGCAAGCTGCGGATGTAGACATTGAACATCTTGTCAAAGCCGATTACCAGCAAAAACCCGGCGGTATAGACCCAGAAGTTGGCGGCCAGCCCCGTCAGCAGCCCGCCGGCCAGCATCACGCTATAGGACACCAGGCCCAGGGTGCGCAAGGACAGTACGCTGCGTGCGATGAACAGCAGGATGATGACGGTGGCGATCGCGCCTGCCGTTTGCAGCACCGCGTAGTCGCCGGCGGAGCGCTGCAGCAAACCGGTAACCATGGCGGCCGAGGTGGCCAGCGTGACGCCTATGACCAGGTTGACGCCGGCTGCGAGTGCGATGACTTTCTTGAGGCCGGGCAGGTGCAGCACCTGAGAGAACGCGGTGCGAACGGGCGCGGTCCAGTGGCCCGGTGCCGGCTCGGGCGCGGCCAGCACGACGTTGTTCCGCCGATGCCACCAGGTCACAGCGCCGTCGGCGATCAGGAAGAACACCGCCGTCGCGCCGACCACCATGGGCCAGGGCATCCAGCGCAGCAGCAGCGAGGCCAGCAAGGGACCCAGCACCATGCCGAGCTGGTCGGCGATCTGCGCATGGGCCAGTACCTTTTCAAAACGGTGCTGGCGGAAGATCTGCGGCAGCATGACCTCGCGGGCCATCAGGCCCTGGGTCGTCAGCACGCCGCAGACGGCCGACAGCGCGATCAGCCAGCCGACGCCGCCGGCCCACTGGAAGGCAATCACCCCGGCAATGCACACCAGCGCGCGGTACAGCTGGCTGATGCGCAGCAGCTTGAGCGGCGAGATGCGGTCGCACAGCGCGCCGCAGACCGGAAAGGCCAAAAAGCGCGGAAGGGTCTCGAGGGTGAAGGCGATGCCGGACCAGGCGACGCTGCCGGTGGTCTCAAACACCACCAGGGGCACGAGGAAGAGCAGGATCTGGTCGGCCAGCCGGGAGAAAAACAGGGATGCGTAAAACAGCTGCCCGCCGGCATCACGCTTGTCGCTCACCCCTGCTCCCGCTTATACCGATGCCTTGCGCACCGGCTTGTTGTTGCTGTTGTTCAAAATGGGCGTCCCGGCGGGAAGCCGGCCGCCGGCTTCAGTTGTGGTCGGCGGCGTCCTCGGCCGGCCAGTCGCGGATGTAGGCCTTGAGCATTTTGTTTTCGAAGTTCTGGCTGTCGACCACGGCCTTGGCGACGTCGTAAAGGCTGATGACGCCCATCAGGACTTTCTGGTTCATCACCGGCATGTAGCGCGCGTGGCGCTCCAGCATCATGCGGCGGACCTCGTCGAGTTCGGTCTCGGAAGTACAGGTCAGCGGGTGGTCGTCCATGGCGGTGCGTACCAGCGTGCTGCCGATCTCGCCGCCGTTTTTGACGATGCAGACGATGACCTCGCGAAAGGTCAGCATGCCGACCAGGTCGCCGTGCTCCATGACGACCAGCGAGCCTATGTCTTTGTCGGCCATGATCTGGGTGGCCTTGGCCAGGGGTTCGTCAGGCTGGACGGTGTAAAGCGTGTTGCCCTTAACGCGCAGTATGTCTAGAACCTTCATGGCGATCTCCTCGGTTGTGCTGCCAACATGGCCCTCATTGTCCCACCGCCGCGCGGTGAGAGGGGGAATTCAGTTTAAATATAGCCCACAATCAAACGGCTGGTTGCAACAATTTCCCCGCGTACGGCCACTTTTTTCTGACTGGAGACAAACCCATGCCCGGTTATTCCGATCCCGGATTCGACACCCTCGCGCTGCATGCGGGCGCCGCGCCCGACCCGACCACGGGCGCGCGCGCCGTGCCCATCCATCTGACCACCTCCTTCGTTTTCGAATCCAGCGAGCATGCGGCCAGCCTGTTCAACCTGGAGCGCGCGGGCCACGTCTATTCGCGCATCAGCAACCCGACCAACGCGGTGCTGGAGCAGCGGGTGTCGGCGCTGGAAGGCGGCATAGGCGCGATCGCCACCGCCAGCGGCCAGGCCGCACTACACCTGTCCATCGCCACGCTGATGGGCGCGGGCTCGCACATCGTCGCCTCGACGGCGCTCTACGGCGGCAGCCAGAACCTGCTGCACTACACGATGCGCCGCTTCGGAATCGACACAACTTTCGTGAAGCCCGGCGACCTGGACGGCTGGCGCGCCGCAGTCCAGCCCAACACCAAGCTGTTTTTCGGCGAGACCGTGGGCAACCCCGGGCTGGACGTGCTGGACATCCCGGCGGTGTCGGCCCTGGCCCATGAAGCGGGCGTGCCGCTGCTGGTGGATTCCACCCTGACCTCGCCCTGGCTGATCAAGCCTTTTGAGCACGGCGCCGACCTGGTCTACCACTCGGCCACCAAGTTCCTGAGCGGGCACGGCACCGTCATCGGCGGCATCGTGGTCGACGGCGGCAGCTTCGACTGGGAAAGATCCGGCAAATTCGCCGAACTGACCGAAGCCTATGACGGTTTCCACAACATGGTGTTCAGCGAGGAAAGCACGGTGGGCGCCTTTTTGCTGCGCGCGCGGCGCGAGGGCCTGCGCGACTTCGGCGCCTGCATGAGCCCGCACACCGCCTGGCTGATCCTGCAGGGCATCGAAACCCTGCCGCTGCGCATGGCGCGGCACATGGGCAACACCGAAAAGGTGGTGGAATTCCTGGCCAGCCACCCGCTGGTGTCGCGCGTGGGCCATCCCATGCTTGAATCCCATTCCAGCCACGCGCTCGCGAAAAAACTGCTGCCGCGCGGCGCGGGCTCGGTGTTCAGCTTCGACATCAAGGGCAACCGCGAGCAGGGCAAGGCTTTCATCGAGGCGCTCAAGGTCTTCAGCCACCTGGCCAATGTCGGCGACTGCCGCAGCCTGGTCATCCACCCGGCCAGCACCACCCACTTCCGCATGACGGACGAGGCGCTGGCGGCCGGCGGCATCACGCAGGGCACGATACGCCTGTCCATCGGCCTGGAAGACCCGGACGACCTGGTCGACGACTTGAAACGCGCCCTCAAGGCGGCTGAAAAAGCGGCCGTGAAAGCGGGGGCCTGAGCATGTACCTCGATGTCAACGGCCACAAAACCTATTGCTACACCGGCGGCAAGCCTTTTGACGCCGCCAAACCCACGGTGGTATTTATCCACGGCGTGCTGAACGACCACAGCGTGTGGATTTTCCAGACACGTTACCTGGCAAACCACGGCTGGAATGTGCTGGCAGTCGACTTGCCCGGGCATTGCAAAAGCGCGGGCGAAGCGCCTTCTTCAGTGGAAGAAGCCGCGGACTTTGTCGCGGCACTGCTGGACGCCGCCGGCGTGCAGCGCGCCGCCTTGGTCGGCCATAGCTGGGGTTCGCTGATCGCACTGGAAGCGGCTTCACGGCTCAAAGAGCGTGTGAGCCACCTGGTACTGGTGGGCACGGCCTTTCCCATGAAGGTCTCGCAGGCTTTGCTCGATGCCGCACTCAACGAGCCGATGAAGGCGCTGAACATGGTCAATGTGTTTTCACGCAGCACGCTGGCGCCGCCGCTGGGCGCCGGCAGCTGGGTGCATGGCGCCAGCATGGCGCTGGGCCGGCGCGTGCTGGCCAGCAACACCAAAGCCAACGTGTTCCACCGCGGCTTCAAGGCCTGCGACAGCTATGCCAACGGCGACGCCGCCATGGCCCAGCTCAGTTGCCCGGTGCTGTTCGTCCTGGGCGCGCAGGACCAGATGACGACCCCGAAAGCCGCGCAGGCCCTGGTCGACAAGGCCAGGGATAGCGGCAAAAAGGTCAGCGTCGCCAGCCTGCCGGTGGGCCACCACCAGATGAGCGAGACGCCGGAGGCCACGCTGTTCGCGATCCGCGATTTCCTTCAATCCGCCTGACCGCCGCATGGCCGCGTCCCTCGTCATCCCCACGCTCGCACAGGCGGTGGAACATGTGCTCGCCACGGTGGAAGGCGACATCGTGCTGGGGCTGCCGCTGGGCATAGGCAAGCCCAACCCCTTCGTGAACCTGCTCTACCGCCGCATCAAGGCCCTGGGCGGCGATGCAAAGCCCCGGCGCCTGAAGATCATCACGGCGCTGTCGCTGGAAAAGCCGGAAGGCGCCAGCGAGCTGGAGCAGCACTTCCTGGCTCCGCTGGTGGAGCGCGTGTTCAAGGACTACCCCGACCTCGACTACGTCAAGGACCTGCGCGCCGGCACGCTGCCGCCGCACATCGAGGTCAGCGAGTTCTTCTTCAAGACCGGCGACTATCTCGGCAACGAGCGCGCGCAGCAGGCCTATATCTCGACCAACTACACCTTTGTGGCGCGCGACATGGGGGTGCTCGGCGTGAATGTGATCGCGCAGGCGGTGGCGGCGCGTGAGACCGCCAGCGGCATCGAGCTTTCGCTGTCCAGCAACCCCGACGTGACGTTTGAGCTGGCGCAGCGCCAGGCCGAAAACGGCCGGCCGCTGCTGAAGGTGGGCGTGATCAACCGGCAACTGCCCTTTATGCCTGGGCCGGCGATCACGCCGCCTGGTTTTTTTGACGTGTTGGTGACCGACGCCGCCGCCACGCACACCCTGTTCGCGCCGCCCAACGGCAAAGCCGGCACGGCCGACTACGCCATCGGCCTGCACGCGGCCAGCCTGGTAGCGGACGGCGGCACGCTGCAGATCGGCATAGGCGCGCTGGGCGACGCGATCGCCCAGGCCCTGATCGTGCGCGAGCGCGCCAACGCCGACTACCGCGGCATCATGGCCGCTCTATGCCCCAACGGCCCCGGCAGCCTGGACGGCCGCGAACTGGGCGGCTTTGAACAAGGCCTCTACGGCTGCTCGGAAATGTTCGTCAATGGCTTTCTGCAGCTCCTGCAAGCCGGGATTCTGCGCCGCGAGGTGTTTGACGACGAGGCCGTGCAGCGCCTCGTCAACGAGGACCGGATACCCGGCCTGGCCGTCACCCCCGACACCCTGGCCGCGCTGCTGGAGGCCGGGCGCATACGTCCCGCGCTGGATGCACAGGACCTGGCCTTTCTGCAAGCGCTGGGCGTGCTCACGGCCAAGGTCAGCCTCAGCGCTGACGGCAACCTGGACGTCCAGGGCCGGCGCATCCCCAACCGGCTGGACGATGCCGCGGTGCGCGCGGCGCTGCGCGACGCGGGCGGCCTGGGCCGGCGCCTGGCCGGCGGCGTGGTGCTGCATGGCGGCTTCTTCCTGGGCCCGACCGATTTTTACGAAGGGCTGCGCAACATGCCGCCCGAGGCGCTGGCCCGCATCGCCATGACGCGCATCGATTTCATCAACCAGCTCCACGGCCGGAGCGCGCTCAAGGCGGCGCAGCGCCGCAAGGCCCGTTTCATGAACACCACCATGATGGTCACGCTGCTGGGCGCGGCCGTGTCGGACGGGCTGGAGTCGGGCCAGGTCGTCTCTGGCGTGGGCGGCCAGTACAACTTCGTGGCCATGGCGCATGCGCTGCCCGATGCGCGCTCCATCCTGATGCTGCGCGCCAGTTATGAGCACAAGGACGGCCTGCGCAGCACGCTGGTCTGGAACTACGGCCACGGCACCATCCCGCGCCACCTGCGTGACGTGGTGATCACCGAATACGGTGTGGCCGACCTGCGAGCCCAGCCCGACGGCGAAGTCGTCAAGCGGCTGGTCGCGATTGCCGATTCGCGCTTCCAGGACGCGCTGGTGGCGCAGGCCAAGGCCGCCGGCAAGCTGGACGCGAACTATGAAGTGCCGGAACAGTACCGCCAGAACCTGCCCGAGGTGCTGCACGCCCGCCTGTTGCCCTGGCGGCAATCAGGCCTGCTGCCCGACTTTCCCTTCGGCACCGACCTGACCGAAGGCGAAATCGAGATGGTGACCGCGCTGCGGAAAATGCAGCAGGCCACGCGCCATCCCGTGGAACTGGTCGCCATGGTGCTCAAGAGCCTGGCCGGCACACGCGAGGCGCCGCCGGCCTACCTGCAGCGGCTGGGGCTGGACGACGCCACCAGCTTCAAGAAAATGTTTTTGCGCAAGCTGTTCGCCGGCAACCTTTGAGGGGACCACAGTGAGCGCCCTGCCGCCTTTTAGCGCCACACCGCCGATGGCCGACGCCCGTGCACGCGAAATCGCGGCGGCGCTGGACCTGCGCACCCTGCCACCGGATTTTTACGCCAACCCCTATCCGGTGTATGCCGCGCTGCGCGAGACCGAGCCGGTCAGGCGCATGCCCGACGGCTCTTTTCTTCTGACACGCCACGCCGACCTGGTGGCGGTTTACCGCGACGCACAGACTTTCAGCTCCGACAAAAAAGTGGAGTTCGAACCCAAGTACGGCTCGGCCTCCGCGCTCTTCGAGCACCACACCACCAGCTTGGTGTTCAACGACCCGCCGCTGCACACGCGCGTGCGCAAGCTCATCATGGGCGCGCTGACACGGCGCGCGATTGCAGACATGGAGCCCGGCCTTGTGACGCTGGTCGACGGCTTGCTGGATGCGATCGAGGCCAGGGGCGGCGGCGACCTGGTGGAAGATTTCGCTTCGGCCATCCCGGTCGAGATCATCGGCAACCTGCTGGGCATGCCGCATGCGGACCGCGCGCCGCTGCGCGGCTGGTCGCTGGCGATACTGGGCGCGCTGGAACCCAGATTGACACCGGAGCAGGAGGCCCTGGGCAACCAGAGCGTGCGCGAGTTCACGGCCTACCTCAGAAACTTGGTGGCGGATCGCCGCCAGCACCCGGGCGACCCGGAGCATGACGTGCTGACACGGCTGATCGGCAGCGAGGGAACGGGTGAGCAGCTCAGCGAAACCGAGTTGCTGCAGAACTGCGTGTTCATCCTCAACGCCGGCCATGAAACCACCACCAACCTGATCGGCAATGCGCTGGTGGCGCTGCAGGAACGGCCGGCGCCCCTGGCCGGCCTGCTGTCAGGCATGAGAGGGTTGGACGCACAGGGGCTGGAGGCGCTGCTGGTGCCGGCAATCGACGAGTTCCTGCGCTTTGAGTCGTCCAACCAGCTCAGCAACCGGCGCGCGCTGGTCAACGCCAGGATCGGCGGCGTGAACCTGCCCGCAGGCAGCCTGCTGACGCTGTGCATAGGCGCGGCCAACCGCGACCCGGCGCAATTTGCACAACCCGACGAACTGGACCTGGCGCGCCGGGACAACCGCCACCTGGCTTTTGGTTTTGGCATCCACCAGTGCGCCGGGCTCAGCCTGGCGCGGCTCGAAGGCCGTATCGCCATTGGCCGATTTCTCCAGCGCTTTCCGGGCTATCGCTTGACGGCCACCCCAACGCGCGGCGGCCGTGCGCGCTTCAGGGGCTTCCTGAAAGCGCCGTTTTCTATCGCCTAGCCGGCGCTTATCCAATGCTGCGGCGCCGCCGCCAGGGCCTGCAGCAAGGCCCGGGTTGAAGGCAGGTGGGGCGTGGCGGGCTGGCCTCCTGGCTGCGCCAGTGAATCGAGCAGGCGCGACAGGGTCTGCGCATGCGGCAGCAAGGGCCCGAGAAAACGCGTGCCGCCCGCATCGGCGACCAGCAGCGTGGGAAAGGTTTCCACTTCGATGTCGCCGACCAGTTCGGCCTGGTCCTCAATGTCCAGCCAGGCAAAACGGCTGCCGGGGTAGCGCCCCGCCATATCCGCAAAGAGTTCGCCGTAGTCGCGGCACAGGCCGCACCAGTCGGCGCACAGGCAGATGACCCAGTGGACCGGAGAATCCGGGCCGGGCGATACCGCTGGCGGCGTTGGAAGAAGAGACATGCAGGAAAACGCCGCCTGAAGCGGGGGACACGAGGGATTGACTATTATGGCGACGCCCGCAAAATGGTGAGCGACACGGGGCTATCACGACGGTAGCCCGGCTCAGGAGACACACCATGGACACCACGACCACGCATGGCGAGGCGGCGCAAGCCGGTCAACCCACACCAGTCCCACCCGTCGACCCGCGGAGCTTCGACTCCTTCGCGAGCTTCTACCCCTTCTATCTCAACGAGCACCGCAACCCGACCTGCCGCCGCCTGCACTTCACCGGCTCCAGCCTCACGCTGCTGTGCCTGGCGGCCCTGGTCGCCACGCGCAACCCTTGGTGGCTGCTGGCCGGCGTGCTGTGCGGTTATGGCTTCGCCTGGATAGGCCACTTCGGGTTTGAGAAGAACAAACCCGCGTCCTTCAAACGGCCGCTTTACAGCTTTATGGGCGACTGGGTGATGTACAGCGATATGTGGGTGCAGGCTTTAAAGCGCCTTAAAGGCGACTGACAGGCCTGACCTCAAGCGCGGGGCTAATGCGGGCCCTGCGGCTGGAAAGTGCTGGCTTTGAGCGCCTTCAGGCAGGCGGCGCCGGCATGCAGGGCGGCTTCATGTGTCGGATAGGGATGGTCGGAACCTTCGATGCGGACATCGGCGCTGCGCTCATCGGTGGACAACTGCGTAACCACCCAATAAAACAGGCCGACCGAAGGCTCTTTGACGCGGACCGCGAGCGGCCCGGGTGGCAGGGGCAGTGTGGGAGGCATGGCGCTCATAACACCCTCCCGAGTTCATTGCTCACGTCCTTGGCTGCGGGGCCGACTTCGGCCACGGCCACGCGCAATTCGAGTTCACTGCAGGCCAGCGCGGCGACCCAGTAGTTCAAGGAGGCTTGCTGGGTGATATCGATGCGCTGGTTCCTCAGGGCATTCATAGCCGCATCGGCGGGCGTATAAGCAGGTGATGTCACGGTTTCTCCATGGGTTGGTCAGGGATACCGAGCATCTTGGCCCGGACCGCGCGCGAGCCTTGTAAGAATCCGGCCCGCGAATTTGAAGTCACGCCCGAACAAAAGCAACGAAACGTGCCTGTGGTGACAAGGGCTTAACAACCTTGACAAAAGGTTGACGTGCTTAACACCTCTGCTTATGAGCTTCTGCGCAAACAGCGCGCCTGGAACGCTAAGCCTGTTTTTGCGCCGTGCGTTTGCGCGCCACCGGCTTGTCGCCTGCCGCGCCCGTCGGGCGGGAATCGGCGTGTTTTTCGGAGTAGCGTTTATAGAGCTTGGCCGCCACACCGGAGGTGATGGCAAGCACCAGTAATTTTTTCAGCATGAGAAATCTCCATGAAGTGAAGGGCAAGGCCAACTGTCAGCCTGTCTCACATCGTAGGAATTTCACCGCAGCGCGGAGGTGCGCTTATGCCGCAAACCGGTGTGCGGCCAGTCCGACTGGCCGCAGCACCCTCAGGCGCCGGGCTCGCCGTCCACGCGGATGCCGAGCTGCTTGATCTTGACACGCTGCTCCACGGCAAGGCTCCATTGCTCGAAGTCTTCGTTGGTGGGCGCCGGGCCGCTACCGGTCTGGTAGGCCCACATCTTGGCCGTCAGCTCGTCGTAGATCTGCTTGGCATCGCGCTGCTGCTGGCGCTCCTCGGCGATGGCGCCGTCAAGCTTTTCCCGGGCATTGGTTTTTGCTGGCATCTTTCTGTGTGTGCATGGAAAAACGGAGGTTTTTATTTTGTTACAAGGCGCCATCGCCAACAAGTATTCCCCGTCACTCCGTCGGTTTTTTCCGGGCGCGGCTTGCGTCTGGAGCAAATTCTTATAGCGCGTCGCGCAGCCGCAAGTCGGGCCAGCGGGCTTTTTCCCACAAGCCCTGCACCGCCTCGGCCTTGTCGAGCAGCAACTGCCGCATCAGCGGCTCCAGCGGCGTGGCGTCGGGGTCGGCCAGCAGCAGGAAGCGGGCCTCTTCCTCGCCTTCCGCTTCGTTGAGCTGGCCCACCCAGTCCAGCGCCACCAGGGTTTCCAGCACCGGCTCCAGCTGAAGCCCATCCACCTGCAGCCGTTCGGACAACTGAGAGGCGCTCAGGCCTCTTCGCGGGGTGGCCAGCGCCTGGTACAGCTGTTGCAGCGTTTCGATGGCAAGCTGGAAGTACCAGCCATGCGCACTGCCGCGGCGCGCCACACCGGCGAGCAGGCTGGGCAGGTAGGCCGCGATCACCGCGCCCATGAGCACGATGACCCAGGAGACGTAAATCCACACCAGCAGGATCGGCAAGGTGGCGAAAGCGCCGTAGACCAGCGAATAGGTGGGCACGGCGCCCAGGTAAAGGCTGAGCACCCGCTTGGCGACTTCGATGCCGGCGGCGACGAAGAGCCCTCCTACCCAGGCATGCGCCCACTTCACATAAGTGTTGGGCACGTAGCGATACATCGCCGCCATGCCGCCGGCAACCAGGAAAAACTGCAGGATGCTGAGCAGGAAGCGCAGGCTTACCGGCAGGGCACCCACCAGGCCGCCCGAGGCCGACAGCACGTAGGAAGTGACCGCCAGGCTGGCCGCCAGCAGCAGCGGCCCCAGGGTGATGGCGGCCCAGTAGATCAGCACGCGCTGGGTGAGCGGCCTTGCCTTCTTGACGCGCCAGATGCCGTTAAGGGTACGGTCTATGGTGAGGATCAGCGCGATGGCCGTGACCAGCAGCACGGCCAGGCCGGCGATGCCCAGCTTGTTGGCCTGGCGGCTGAACTGCGTCAGGTAGCCCAGCACCTGGCGCGCGATGTTGTCGGGGATCAGGCTTTGCACCAGCCAGGCCTGCAGCGCGCCCTGCAGCTTCGAAAACATCGGGAAGGCCGTGAAAATCGCCAGCGCCACGGTGAAAAATGGCACCAGCGCGATTGAGGTGGTGAAGGTCAGGCTGCTGGCCGTCAGGCCCATGTGGTCTTCGCGGAAACGGTCGCGCAGGGTCAGTGCCGTGCCGCGCCACGGGAAACGCGACAGGTTGGCCAGGAGGTCCCGCAGGGATTGCTGAAATTTCATCCCCGGTATCATGCCATTTAGATTCTTACGCTCATGAACAAAACAACACAAATCGACCTCACCCGCCGCTTGGCGCTGGCCAGCCTGCTGGGCCTCATCGTGCTGGGCCTGGCCTGGGAAATGTGGCTAGCGCCGATACGGCCCGGCGGCTCGCTGCTGGCGCTCAAGGTGCTGCCGCTGTGCATCCCCCTGGCCGGCATCCTGAAAAATCGCATGTACACCTACCGCTGGGTGAGTTTGCTGGTGTGGCTGTACTTCACCGAAGGGGTGGTGCGTGCCTGGAGCGACCGCGCGCCCGGCAACTACCTGGCGTTCATCGAGGTATTGCTGTGCCTCACGCTGTTCGCCGCCTGCGCGCTCCACGTGCGCGTACGCCTGAAAAACACCCCGGCCCCATCAACCCCCTAACCCTAACCCGAGCCCGAACATCGTGAGCACGTACAACCCCCTGATCGAATCCCTGYGCCAGATCGTCGGCGCATCCAACGTCCTGACCGACGGCGACCTGACGCCCTGGGTGCAGGACTGGCGCAAGCGCGAAACCGGCAAGGCCCTGGCCGTGGTGCGTCCGGGCTCGACGCCGGAAGTCGCGGCCGTGGTGAAAGCCTGCGCCGCGGCACGCGTGAGCATCGTGCCGCAAGGCGGCAATACCGGCATGGTGGTGGGCTCGACACCCGACGACAGCGGCACGCAGGTGGTGCTAAGCCTCACGCGCATGAACAAGGTGCGCACGCTGGATGCCGGCAACCTGACCATCACGGTCGATGCCGGCTGCGTGCTGCAAAACCTGCAGGAAACCTGCGAAAAAGCCGGTTTTCTGTTTCCCCTGAGCCTGGCCTCGGAGGGCAGCTGCACCATAGGCGGCAACCTCGGGACGAACGCCGGGGGCACCCAGGTCGTGCGCTACGGCAACACGCGCGACCTCTGCCTGGGGCTGGAAGTCGTGAACGCGCAGGGTGAAATCTGGGACGGCCTCATGGGCTTGCGCAAGGACAACACCGGCTACGACCTGCGCCACCTGTTCATCGGCAGCGAAGGCACGCTGGGCGTGATCACCGGCGCCATCATGAAGCTATATCCCATGCCGAAGTCCCAACTCACGGCCTTTGCCGCCGTGCCCTCGCTCGAAGCCGCCGTGGAATTGCTGGGCCTGGCGCACCAGCACCTAGGCTCTGGCCTGACCGGTTTCGAAGTCATGGGCCAGTTCGCCCTGGGCCTCGTGGCCAAACATTTCCCGCAACAGCGTGTGCCCTTCTGGCAGGAGCACGCCTGGTGCGTGGTGCTGGAGAACTCGGACAATGAGTCCGAAGCCCATGCGCGTGAATGCTTCGAGCGCCTGCTCGAGGCCGCTATGGAAGCCGGCTGCGTTGCCGATGCCGTAGTCGCCGAGAGCATGGCGCAGGCGCACGCGCTGTGGCACATCCGCGAAAGCATCCCGATGGCACAGGCCGAAGAGGGCCTGAACATCAAGCACGACATCTCGATCAACGTGTCGCGCATCCCCGAGTTCGTGGCTGAAACCAATGCATTGCTGCTCGAGCGGTTTCCCGGCGCGCGCATGGTCGTCTACGGCCACCTGGGCGACGGCAACCTGCATTACAACGTGCAGGCGCCGGAAAACGAAGACCAGGCGCGTTTCCTCAATGAAAAGGAAGTGCCGATGAATGCCCTGGTCTACGAGGCGGTGGACCGCTACCGGGGATCGATCTCCGCCGAGCATGGCGTCGGAAGCCTCAAGGTTGACACCCTGCCCAAGCACAAATCACCCGTGGCGCTGGACATGATGCGCGCCATCAAACAGGGCCTGGATCCGTTGAACCTGATGAACCCGGGTCGGGTCATGCGCATATAATGTGCGCATAGCTCATGAAGGAAGATCATGCTCAAATTTGACCATGCCCCCAAAAAAGCCACCAATCTGTCGCTCAACTCCAAGGTGTTGGAAGTTGCGCGCGAGATGGGCATGAATATCTCGCAAACCGTCGATGCGCTTTTGGCGGATGAAGTCAAACGACGCTACTGGGAGCAATGGAACGAGCGGAATAAAGGGGCGATTGCGTCTTACAACGCCCGCATTGCGAAGCACGGTCTTCCCTTGGCCAAATATCGCAGCTTTGCAAAGAGTCTGGGCGATGGCAGGCAAGAGGAATAAGCGTGGCCCGTTTTGACGTTTACAGCAATCCGGACAAGCCCGAAAATGCATGGATTCCCTTCTATCTGGACGTGCAAAGCGACTATATGCAGGGACTGGAAACACGAGTCGTGGTTCCGCTTTGGGATGCTGGCCACTTCGAAGGAAGGGCCGAAAATCTTCATCCAGAGTTCGAATTTGACGGTCGCCTGCTGGTGATGGACACACCTGCCTTGGGCGCTGTGCCGAAAGCCGCTTTACGCAAAGCGGTCGCCAATCTGACATCCCACCAACTCACTATTCAAGATGCGCTTGACACGCTTTTTGGAGCTTATTGATGACACAAGCTGGCTCACCGCCTATCCGCTCCCAATACGAAGATTTCATGCGCCACGTGGACAGCCACGGCGCCTTCAAGGCCGACCGCACGGGCACCGGCACCAAAAGCGTGTTCGGCTACCAGATGCGCTTCGACCTGAACGAAGGCTTTCCGCTGGTGACCACCAAGAAGGTCCACCTGAAATCCATCATCCATGAGCTGCTGTGGTTTCTGCAGGGCTCGAGCGACAACAACTGGCTCAAGGAACGCGGTGTCAGCATCTGGGACGAATGGGCACGGCCCGACGGCGACCTGGGCCCGGTCTATGGCGTGCAGTGGCGCAGCTGGCCCACACCCGACGGCGGCCACATCGACCAGATCAGCGAAGTCATCAAGACGCTCAAGACCAACCCGGATTCGCGCCGCATCATCGTGAGCGCCTGGAACGTCGCCGACCTCTCCAAGATGGCGCTCATGCCCTGCCATGCGTTCTTCCAGTTCTACGTGGCGCCGTCCGAGGTGCAGGGCCAGCCCGGCAAGCTGAGCTGCCAGCTCTACCAGCGCAGCGCCGACATTTTCCTGGGCGTGCCCTTCAACATCGCAAGCTACGCCTTGCTCACCCACATGGTGGCGCAGCAATGCGGCCTGGGCGTGGGCGACTTCATCTGGACCGGCGGCGACTGCCACATCTACAGCAACCACCACGAGCAGGTCGCGCTGCAACTGAGCCGCCAGCCCTTCCCTTACCCTACGCTTCAGATCAAACGCAAGCCCGCATCGATCTTCGACTATCAATTTGAAGACTTCGAGTTCCTGGACTACCAGCACCACGAGGCGATCAAGGCACCTGTAGCTGTCTGAAGCCCCGGAACTCAAAGTCATGACACGCATCCACATGATCTTCGCCCGCGCCGCCAATGGCGTGATAGGCCGCGACAACACCATCCCCTGGCGACTGCCGGAAGACATGGCGCGCCTCAAGCGCCTGACCACCGGCTGGCCGGTCATCATGGGTCGCAAGACCTGGGATTCATTGCCTGTGAAATTCCGGCCGCTGCCGGGTCGCGCCAACATCGTCATCACGCGGCAGCCTGATTGGAAAGGCACCGGTGCCACGACGGCCGCGAGCTTGGCCGACGCGTTGGCGCTGTGTACCTCGTCGGCCGAAGTGTGGATCCTGGGCGGCGCGCAAATCTACGCGCAGGCGATGCCGCTGGCCCACCGCATCGAAGTCACCGAGATTGCCGAAGATATTGAAGGCGACGCCTACGCGCCGACGCTGGGCCCCGAATGGCGACAGGCCGCGCGCGAAGACCACGTATCGGCGACCGGTATGAAGTTCAGCTTCATCACCTACGAAAAATAAACCATCCACAAACCACAACCACAACAACACTTGAGAGGGAATTGATATGTCAGGAGGCGGATTTCACGTACACGGGCCCCACGACCATGAACTCGAGCATGCGGCGCAAGGCGGCCATGGCGGCCAAGAAAGCGGCGGCGGCATGATTGCGCAGATCGCGGTGATCACGGCGATCATCGCGACCATAGGCGCCATCTTTGCCTACATGGGCGGTGCCACGCAGGCCAACGCGGGGCTCTACAAAAACAACGCGGCGATCAAGAAGACGGAAGCCTCCAACCAATGGAATTACTTCCAGTCGAAAAGCACCAAGCAGTCGCTGGCCGAACTGGCCCGCGACCTGGCGCCCGAAGACAAAAAAGCCGGCTACCAGGGCAAGGTGGACCGCTACGAAAAAGAAAAGAACGAGATCAAGGTGGCCGCCGAGAAGCTGGAGGCCGAATCCACGGTCTGGGATAAATCCTCGGACGAGCAGATCCACCAGCACCACCGCTGGGCCCAGGCCACCACCGTGCTGCAGGTGGCGATCGCCCTGGCGGCCATCGCGCTGCTGACACGCAAGAAATGGCTGGAATACGGCATGTTCGCCGTAGCCGGCGTGGGCCTGGTGGTGGGTGCACTCGCCGCGCTGCACATTTGACCGCTATTGAACCCGTCTTTTCCGGGGCTGGAGCCATTCCTCCCCGCTTTCAAAACTGCAGCGCAGGGCCTTGACCGTTCGAATGGCGTGAAGCAACGCGGTGGGGCCGACAGCGGCGTGGCCGGGCGCACAGCCGGCCGCCTCCTCTGATTGGAGGTTGACACCGAAAGAACTCTCCAGCTAGAAACGAGGCACCAGCTCAACCATGGGCGAGGGAGGGGAAACCATGCGCTTCAAGTCGAAAAAGCAGGCGGGCTTTCAGGTGTTCGCCGTCACCGGCATCAACACCGTGTCGTTCGGCATCGACACCACCGCCGCCGCGCGCAAAGGGCTCCTGGGCTTTGCCGTCGAACGCATTGACCCGGTGGAGAAGCAGCGCTACTTCATGCCGGGCTTCAAGGTGTTCCCTTCCGTCATCCCCAGCCCGGACGAAAACACCCGTCCCAGCACCTTCGACCACCCGGTGCAAAGCCTGGTGTGGGACGACTTCACCGCGAAATCGGGACGCAGCTACGAGTACCTCTTCTACCCCTTGCGCGGCACTCCGCGAAAGCTCGATCGGAGCCTCAAGCCGGTCAGTCTCAAAGTGACGACCGAGGCGCTTTACACCAATGGGCCGCATGACGTGTTCTTCAACCGCGGTGTCGCCAGCAGCCAGGCCTACACCGGACGCTTTGGCCGCGGGAAGCTCGAAAAGCTGCCCGAACCGAAGCGGCAACAGGCCAAGGATTGGCTCAGCCGCGATCTTGACGATGCCCTGCTCAAGTTCATCGCGCAAACGAAGAAGGGCGACGGCCTGCTGTGTTGCTTCTATGAGTTCCGCTACCTCCCGGTCGCCACCGCGCTCGCGGAAGCCATCACCCGAGGCGTAGACGTTCGATTGATCATCGACGCAAAGGTGAATGAGACCAAGGACAAGAAGACCGGCAAGATGAACGAGAGCTTTCCGCGGGAAGACAACTTGCGGATGCTCAAGACGGCAAAGATTCCGAAGGCGCGCGTGACGCTGCGCGAGGCCCGGACCAATGACATTCAGCACAACAAGTTCATGGTGCTGCTGAAAGGCAAGAAGCGCGCACCGACGGAAGTATGGACCGGCTCGACCAACATCTCCGATGGCGGCTTGCACGGCCAGACCAATGTCGGCCATTGGGTGCGGGACGAAGCCACCGCCACTTTGTTCGAGAACTACTGGAACCTGCTGAAGAAAGACCCCGGCGCCGTCGACGGGTCCTCGGCCGAGGGCAAGCGGGAGAACGCGGCCTTCTACACAGAGGTCGAAACCATTTCGCCCACGGTGACCGAGATCGACGACATCCCGACCGGCATCACCTCGATCTTCAGCCCCCGCCGCGGCCCGGCCGCGCTAAAACTCTATGTGAACCTTGTCGACAAGGCCAACGAATCCGGATTCATCACCCTGGCGTTCGGCATCAACAAGGACTTCAAGGATGCCTTGAAGGCCCACACGGGGGCCAGCCCGATCACCTTCCTGCTGCTCGAGAAGAAGGACGAAGCGACCGAAAAGACCACGGACACGTTCGTCGCCATCAACGCCTCCAACAACGTCTACAAGGCCTGGGGCTCCTTCATCAAGGATCCGGTGTACCAGTGGGCGCGCGAGACCAACGCCAAGATGCTGGGCGTCAACAAGCACGTCAGCTATGTCCACTCGAAGTTCCTGCTGTTCAATCCCCTGGGCACAGACCCTATCGTGGTGACGGGGTCTGCCAACTTCAGCAAGGCTTCGACCAATTCAAACGACGAGAACATGCTGTTGATCCGAGGTGACCAGCGGGTGGCCGACATCTACTTCACCGAGTTCAACCGCATCTTCAACCACTACTACTTCCGCTCCGTGGCCGAGGAGACGCGGGAGCGCGTCGACGCGGGCGCCGCGCCGGCTGCGGAAGGAAGCCTGTTCCTGAAGGAAACAGACGCGTGGACCGCCGGCTACGCCCCCGGGAAGCTGCGCCAGAAGCGCCTGGCGCTGCTGACCACCATGACCGGTTTCAACTGATCGCGCGGCCCGGCGAGGTGTTCCGCTCATGATCCGCATTGACCGTTCCTCCGTGCCGGCGCCGAAGGCGCTCACAGACTCGCATGCCGAAGCTCGGCGGACAGCCGCAATTGAATACTTCGCGCGCGCCGAGTCGAAGCGGCAACAACGGCGCTTCGACTTCAGGCTGGTGTTCGCCCAGCCGGAACTGAACGAGCGCCTGCGCGCCTTGTTCAAGGACAAGTGCGCATACTGCGAGAGGCTTGTCAGCTTCGACAAACCGGGAGTTCCCTTCCTCGACCGGTTTCGCCCCGTCTCAGGGGCCATCGGCGGCGATGGCAAGGTCACGGTCGACGCCTACTGGTGGATGGCGTTCGAGTGGCAGAACATGTATGGCTGCTGCGCCATGTGCAATCGGGCAAAAGGCAGCCGCTTCCCGATCACCGGGACGCGCCTTACCTACCGGGACCGCCTGAAGATGGCGCGCGAGCGGCCCTTGCTGCTGGACCCCTGCGCGGACGACCCAGATGAGCACTTGCTGTTTCACGACGACGGCAGGGTGAGCGGTACCACGGATAGGGGGCGCACAACGGTCGAAATCCTTTCGCTGAACCGCGAGGAACTTCTCACTCTTCGGGGTGAAGTGGCGAAGGAAATGCTCGTGATACGGGACTCGTTGTCCTCGTCCGACCCCAGCGGGTTGACGCTCGACCCGGCGTTGTCATTTACCGCGATGCGGCGCCAGCTGTTGAATCGCGCCCGCCAATCGCCGACCCGCCAGAAGACGCTGCAGAGTTCGGCCCGCAAGGGCCAAGTCGCTCACGAAAGCAAGCATGCCGCCTCAAGCTTGGATGCGCCGAATCGTGACGTCCAGCGCGAGCGGGCTCGCACGCGCTACATCCAATCGGTGACCCTGCGCAACATTGGCGTGCACCATGAACTCAAAGTGTCCCTGGGTGGCGCCGACGCGACGGGAGCCCCCTGGATGGTGCTGCTCGGCGAAAACGGTGTGGGCAAGAGCACCCTCCTCAAGGCCATCGGGTTCGCATTGGCTGGCCAATCCCAGTGGGAGCAACTGGGGCCGTTTGCGCTAGGATTGCTTCCGACCCGCAAGGGTAGCGACGGCAAGGTGGGTGAGATCGAGGTAAGGCTCACGGATGGCGAAATCCTGCAGCTGAGGATCGACGCCGGACGCCAGTTAGTGAGCGGCACGGCCAGCGACGCCAAGTTGTACGTCCTTGGCTTCGGCGCGACACGGCTGCCGCCGACGCACGCGCATCCGCCTCCGCCTGAGCCATCTTATTTGCGCCTGCTGAACCTCTTTGACCCGTTCTCACCCTTGGGCGACGCGGTGCATTGGCTGTGTAGCTTGTCCGCGCTACAGTTCGAGCGCGCGGGGCGGGCGTTGCGGTCTCTTCTGGATCTACCCGAAACCGCCGTGTTCCATCAGCGCCGTGGCACAGTCTGGCTTGACGAATCAGGCACCGCCACCCCCATTGACCAGTTGTCCGACGGCTACCAGACCATCATCGGCGTCGGCTGCGACATCATGTCGGTGCTGCTGCAGTCCGACCTGCCGATAGAGCTTGCCGAGGGCATCGTCCTCATCGACGAGATCGGAAACCACCTGCACCCGAGCTGGCGCATGCGAATCGTGGCTGCGCTGAAAGTCGCGTTTCCGCGCATTCAGTTCATCGCGACGACGCATGAGCCGCTATGCCTGCGTGGGCTGGACAACGACGAAGTGGCTGTGCTGCGCAAGGATGCCATGGGTCAGGTGGTTTTGCTCGCCGATCTGCCGCCCATCCGCGGGATGCTGGTGGACCAGATCCTGTCGTCCCAGTACTTCGGCTTGAGCAGCACGGTCGATCCTGATTTCGCGGCCAAGCTCGACACGTACTACGGGCTCATGGCGAAGAAGGACAAGAGCGCGGCCGAGCAAGCGCATCTGGCCGAGCTCGCGCCGATGATGGACCGGATGCGCCTGGTGGGAGATTCCCCCCGCGAGCAGATTCTTCTCAGGGCCATCGATAACTTTGTGATGGAAGCGGACAAGTCAGCAAAGCCTATTGATCCCGCACAACTGCCGGAGGACGTGAAAAACAACTTGCTGGGACTGCTGTCGGACCTGGGATTGCCCGGAGACGGCGCAGGGGAGCCGCCCACATGATCCGGGTTGAGCGCCCAGCGGCGCCTGCCTGCCTTGAAGGGCTCGCCTCCGCCGCGGCGATAGAACTGGCCGCATCGGTGGCGCACTACACCAGCACGCCGCCAAAGAAGGAGTCCTTCAAGTACACCGTCTACAGCTCGGCGCCGGTCAAGGAGACGCTGGCCAAGGCGTTCAACAACAAATGCGGCTACTGCGACATCGACTATGGCGGTGCGCCGCTGGATGTGGAGCACTTTCGGCCCAAGGGCGCGATCGTGGAGATTGACCTGGAAACCCTGAAGCCGAGGGGCACGCAATACGTGACCAAGCCCGGCTACTACTGGCTCGCGGCCAAGTGGACCAATCTGCTGCTGGCTTGCATTCATTGCAACCGCCCGGAAAAGCACGCGTTTCCCGACGCCCAGGACGAAGTCTCGGGCAAGAGCAATTTCTTCCCTGTCGGTGCCAATACCGCCCGCACGCTTGACCGGAACCTGGACAGCGAGGCCCTGGAACAACCCCTGCTGCTGGACCCCTGCCGGGACCAGCCGGAGGCACATCTCGAGTACGGCCCCAAGGGGACCATACGGCCCAAGACCCGGCCGGACGCGGACGACCTGCGGGCACGGGTCTCTATCCGGGTGTATGGGCTACAGCGCGACCCCCTGGTTCGCCGCCGCGAGTCCACGCAGACGCTGCTGGCGCTGCGCATCGCCGAGGCCAGGAAGGCCCTCGCCGCCTTGGCGGAAAATCCGGCCGACCAGCAGGCCCGCCAGGACCTCAACGCCAAGCTGGCCGAAATCAAGGACCACTACCTGGCGCCGTCCCGGCCGTTTCTGGGCATGTGCCGGCAAATGGTGCGGGAACAGTTGGTCAGCATCGTACGCCCCTGAACGCGCGTCGCGCGGCACACCCGTCGGTCAATGCGGCGCTTTTCCATGGCACCCGGCAAAATGCGGTTTGCAATCATCCGAAAGCCTTATGGCGCAGCCTGCGATTCGCCGGGCCGGCCGGCGAGCCAGGCCGCAGCATGTGAGAACGTCGAGCACCCGAGGAATGCAAGCAGGCATCGCAGGAATTTCAGATGAAGGCTCTGCTGGGAGCCTCGCGAGAGAAAATCCGGCAGAAAATCAGCCCAAACAAGTACTTAGGACTTTTATGAAAATCGCGACCTGGAACGTCAACTCGCTGACCGCGCGCCTGGCCCATGTGCTGGACTGGCTGGCCGCCAACCCGGTGGACGTGCTGTGCCTGCAGGAACTCAAGATGACGGACGACAAGTTCCCGCTGGAGGCGCTCAAGGCGGTGGGATATGAAGCCGCCGCCTTCGGCCAGAAGACCTATAACGGCGTGGCCATCCTGTCGCGCACACCCATGCGCGAGGTGGTGAAAAACATCGTGGGTTTTGAAGACGAACATTCGCGCGTCATCGCCGCCACGGTGGACGGTCCCGCGGGCCCCCTACGCGTGATGAACGGCTACTTCGTCAACGGGCAGGAGCCCGGCAGCGAAAAGTTCGCCTACAAGATGCGCTGGCTGGACGGCCTGCAGGCCTATGTGCGCGCCGAAATGGCGGCCCACCCGCAGCTGGTGCTGCTGGGCGATTTCAACATCACGCCGGAAGACCAGGACTCCTACGATCCTGAAGGCCTGCGCGACACCATCCACCACACCAGGGAAGAGCGCGAACACTTCCGCCAGTTGCTGGCACTAGGGCTGACCGACAGCTTCCGCATGTTCGAGCAGTTGCCCAAAAGCTATTCATGGTGGGACTACCGCATGCTGGGCTACCAGAAGAACCGGGGCCTGCGCATAGACCACATCCTGGTCAGCGAAGCCCTGAAGCCGCAAGTCAAAGGCTGCACCATAGACCGCGTGCCGCGCAAATGGGAAAAGCCCAGCGACCACGCACCTGTGACCGTAGAGTTGGGCTGATAACCCCCACCCCATACGCCCTGAATCTTCAAGCCAGCATGAGCCGCGGAACCGGCTTTGCCGGGCCGCAGGCGCAGTCCCCTGCAAGGGGAAAAGGGCTACACGCAGTGAGCCCGATAGGGGTGTGCCAATTTTTCGGCTTTGCCGGGCCGCAGGCGGGCGGCCCCCTCGGGGGGCAGCGACCCACACGAAGTGGGGGAGCGTGGGGGCTCTTATTCCAGATGGAGCTCCTGGATCTTCCGCGTGATGGTATTGCGCCCTATGCCCAGCTTCTGGGCCGCTTCGATGCGGCGGCCACGGGTATTGGCCAGCGCGGTCTGGATCAGCTTGGACTCAAAACGCCGCGTGAGCACGTCCCACACATCGCTGCGCCCGGTGGCCAGCAAGGCCAGGGCTTCGGCTTCAAGGCCGGTTTCCCAGCTTTGCTCCACACCGCCTGCCGGCACGGGCAAAGCCGCTTCGGACGCGTGGGCGGCCGGCGGTTTGTCGGTGGCCGCGGCCCATTCCATACGCGGGGCTTCGGTCCTTTCAGCCGGAACCTGGGCCTTGCCGGACTCCGGGATCATTCCCAGCACTTCAGGCGGAAGGTCTTTGGGTTCTATCACCTGGGCCGGCGCCATTACCGTAAGCCAGTGGCAGATGTTCTCGAGCTGGCGCACGTTGCCGGGGAAACTGAAGTTACTCAGCTGTTGCAGGGCGGTATCGGAAATCCGCTTGGGCTCAACGCCGAGTTGCTTGGCGCTTTGCTGCAGGAAGTGCCGCGTCAGCATGAAGACATCTTCACGCCGCTCGCGCAAGGCGGGCAGGCGCAGGCGAATCACATTGAGGCGGTGAAACAAGTCCTCGCGGAAACCACCTTCTTTGACGCGCTGCTCGAGGTCCTGATGGGTGGCGGCGATGACACGCACATTGGCCTTGACGGCGTTGTGCCCGCCGACGCGGTAGAAGTGGCCGTCGCTGAGCACGCGTAGCAGGCGGGTCTGCAGGTCAAAGGGCATGTCGCCGATTTCATCGAGGAACAGCGTGCCGCCCTCGGCCTGCTCGAAGCGGCCGCGCCGCATGGTCTGCGCGCCGGTGAAGGCGCCGCGCTCATGGCCGAAGAGTTCGCTCTCGAGCAAGTCCTTAGGGATGGCGGCAGTGTTGATGGCAACAAAAGGTCCGTTGGCGCGCGGCGAATGTTTGTGCAGCGCGCGCGCCACCAGCTCCTTGCCGGAACCCGACTCACCGGTGATCATCACCGTCACCATGCTCTGGCTCAGGCGCCCGATGGCACGGAAAACGTCCTGCATGGCCGGCGCCTGGCCCAGCATCTCGGGCGCGGAGGCCATGCGCTCCTCGGCCACTTCTTCGCGCTGGCTTTCCTCCACCGCGCGGCGAATCAGCTCGACTGCCTTGGGCAGGTCGAAAGGTTTGGGCAGGTATTCGAAAGCCCCGCCCTGGAAGGCGGAGACCGCGCTGTCCAGGTCGGAAAATGCGGTCATGATGATGACCGGCAGGCCGGGCAGCTTTTCCTTGACCTTTTCGAGCAGGTCCAGGCCGGAGCCGCCGGGCATGCGGATGTCGCTCACCAGGATTTGCGGGCCGTCTTCTTCGGTCGCGTTCTCCAGCGCGGCAAGCACTTCGCGGGGGTTGGTGAAACTGCGCGTAGGAAGGTCCTCGCGAAGCAGGGCCTTTTCCAGAACAAACCGGATGGACTGGTCATCATCAACGATCCAGATCGGTTTCATGTATGCAGTCCCTTTTGTCATGCTTTCAGCGCGAGGCCCTCTGTAAGCCCTCCGCGCCGATCGCGTTATGTATCAATCATGAAGGAGACACATTTCAAGGAAGCGGTATGAGCAGCTTGAAATCTGTACGGCCCGGCACACTGTCGCACTCGATCAAACCGTGGTGTTGCTGCACAAAGGTTTGCGCCAATGTCAGCCCCAACCCCGAACCGCCCTCTCGCCCCGAGACCAGGGGATAGAAGATGCGGTCTTTGATGGAGTCCGGCACACCCGGTCCATTGTCGATAACATGCAATTCCAGTGCCAAGCGATAGCGCTGCTTGCCAAAAGTTACCTGCCTGGCGATTCTGGTCTTGAAAGTGATCTGCGCATTGCCCGCCGCGATGCGCTCGGCCAGGGCTTGGGCGGCGTTGTGGGCAATGTTCAGCACCGCCTGGATCAGCTGCTCGCGGTCGCCGCGGAAATCGGGAATCGAGATGTCGTAATCCCGCGTGACCTTCAGCCCCCTGGGAAACTCCGCCAGGATCAGCGAGCGTACGCGCTCGCAAACCTCGTGGATATTCACGTCGCCCACCAGGTGCGGGCGACGGTGCGGCGCCAGCAGGCGGTCCACCAGCGTCTGTAGCCGGTCCGCCTCGTGGATGATGACTTGGGTGTATTCGGTCAGGTCCTTGCCGATTTCCATCTGCAGCAGCTGGGCAGCACCGCGGATTCCGCCCAGCGGGTTTTTGATTTCATGGGCCAGGTTGCGTATCAGTTCCTTGTTGGCCTGCGCTTGGTCGATCAGGCGCTCTTCCCGCTCCTGCTTGGCCTGCTGCTCGAGCGGAAGCAGTTCCACGATGGCCTCACCCGGGGTGTCGGTCTGCGCCACCACCACATGGACCGGCAGGGGCTCATGGTTCAGCCGCCTGAGCCAGGCGTCATAACGCAGGGCGGCGAACTCATTGCTGCCCGCGCCCTCGAGCGCGTTCTGCAGGATCAGCGGTTCGGTGAAACAGTCGGGAAGCTGGGACCCTTCAATGGTCCGCCGGGAGGTGCCCAGCGCGTCTTCCAGTGCGGCATTGGCGAACACCACGGTGCCGTCGGTGCGGACGACGGCGACCAGCGTGGCCAGCAGGTCGAAGGCCTGAAAGCGAGGAAGCCCCGAAATCAGGGCGGAGGAGGATGCGGTGCGGATGGATGGCTTGTTCAAGCCATCCATTTTCACTCAGAAGCCGGCGCTGCGCGCTTAATTGAGGGTAGGAGCGCCCGAAGGAAGCCGGGATATCTCGCGTTTGAGGCCTGCAATGTCGCTCTGGTTGCGAGTGATGCTGTCTTTGAGCTCGGCCACGCGGTCCAGGTAGCGCTGGTAATTGCGGCCTTCGATGCCCTGCTTCTCTGGCTCACCGTTGTTGTATTCTTTTTGCTGCTCGGCCAGCTTGGCCTCGGCTTTTTTCAGCTCGGCTTCCAGGATGGCGCGCGAATCGCTGTCGCGGGCGCGCTGCTCTGGGCTGCCGTCGGTGCGCGGGCCGCCTGAACCGGCCGCTGCCGCCACACGGACAGCGGGCTTGGGCGTGCTGCTCACCGGCGTACTCTGTACCACTGTGACGTTGCCGCCCGAGACCAGCTTGCAGCTGCGGGTCTGCGCTTCTTTGGCGTTGTTGATGTATTCGGGCGTGGAGCCGCCAACGCCGGCGCAGCGGAAAACCTGCTGCGCCCATGCGGCATTCCCCGCGCCGGCTAGCAGCAGGGACAAGGCAGAAAGCAAAAAGGTGTTTTTCATAGGAAACTCCCGATGCCGGTAAGGGCTAGGACGGTCTATCAGTATGCGGCAAAGGGGCAAAAATACAAAGCCAGCACACCCACAACCTGCCGGGACAATAAAAAAGGACGGCATTTGCCGTCCTTTTTTGGACACAAACTGTGAAAAACCACAGTGAGCGGCTGAGCGCGAGCCCTCCTGTTTACAGGGAGTAATACATCTCGAACTCGATGGGGTGGGTCGCCTGGCGCAAGCGGGTCACTTCACCCATCTTCAGTTCAATGTAGGCGTCGATCATGCTGTCAGTAAACACACCGCCCTTGGTCAGGAAGCTGCGGCCCACGTCGAGCGCGTCCAGCGCCTGGTCCAGGCTGTGGCAGACGGTTGGCACTTTTGCATCTTCCTCGGGCGGCAGATGGTACAGGTCCTTGGTGGCGGCTTCGCCGGGATGGATCTTGTTTTCCACGCCGTCCAGGCCGGCCATCATCAGGGCCGAGAAGCCCAGGTACGGATTCATCAGCGGATCGGGGAAGCGTGCTTCGATACGGCGGCCCTTGGGGTTGGCGACGTAAGGGATGCGGATCGAGGCCGAGCGGTTCTTGGCCGAGTAAGCCAGCTTGACCGGTGCTTCGTAGCCGGGAACCAGGCGCTTGTAGCTGTTGGTGCCGGGGTTGGTGATGGCGTTCAGGGCACGTGCGTGCTTGATGATGCCGCCGATGTAGTACAGCGCGAAGTCGGACAGGCCTGCGTAGCCGTCGCCGGCGAACAGGTTTTTGCCATCTTTCCAGATGGACTGGTGAACGTGCATGCCGGAACCGTTGTCGCCGACGATGGGCTTGGGCATGAAGGTCGCGGTCTTGCCGTRGGCATTGGCCACGTTCTGCACCACGTACTTCAGGATCTGCGTCCAGTCGGCGCGCTGCACCAGCGTGCTGAACTTGGTGCCGATTTCATTCTGGCCGGCGCCGGCGACTTCGTGGTGGAACACTTCGACGGGAATGCCCAGCGATTCGAGGATCAGGGCCATCTCGGCGCGCATGTCCTGCGTGCTGTCGACGGGAGGAACGGGGAAGTAGCCGCCCTTGACGGTCGGGCGGTGGCCGCGGTTGCCGCCTTCGAGCTTGGCGCCCGAATTCCAGGGAGCTTCGTACTCTTCGATCTTGAAGAAGGTGCCCGACATGTCGGTGTTCCAACGCACGTCGTCAAAAATGAAGAATTCGGGTTCAGGACCGAAGTAAGCGGTGTCGCCCAGGCCGGAAGCCTTGAGGTAGGCTTCGGCGCGCTGCGCGATGGAACGCGGGTCGCGGTCATAGGCCTTGCCGTCAGCGGGCTCGAGCACGTCGCAGCTCATGAACAGCGTCGTTTCTTCAAAGAAAGGATCGATGTTGGCTGTTTTGGGGTCAGGCATCAGCTGCATGTCGGAGGCTTCAATGCCCTTCCAGCCGGCAACCGAAGAACCGTCGAAGGCGTGGCCCGACGTGAATTTGTCTTCGTCAAAGTGGGACACGGGCACGGTCACGTGCTGCTCTTTGCCCCGGGTGTCGGTGAAACGGAAGTCAACGAACTTGACTTCGTTTTCCTTGACCATTTTCATGACGTCTGCGACGGTCTTTGCCATCAAAATCTCCTGTGCTGGATGGGTGGTTGAAAATTATCTTCAGGCCTGTTGAATGCACTTTTTGTGCCAAAGCCGTTGGCTCTACGCTTTCCTGCCAAGCCTCGGATTGTGCCGTTATCTGGCCTCACTTCCAGCCTTGGCGAGGCTGAAAAGAGAAAAAACACCTTGCCGTAACGGTTGCACCATTTAAGTGCGTCACTCCAAATGCACCTTTTAAGTGCAAAAAATCAACGCACCAACTCGGGGCCGAACTTGAGGTCAAATTTGTGCAGGCCGGCGAGCATGGCGGGATAGGCCAGATTCACCGCCTCGGGCGCGCCTTTGACGCCCAGCTCAATATGGCGGCCGTATTCCGGGTGGTCCACGCTGGGCAGGCTGAAGACCTTGACGCCGGCATGCGCCGCTTCAATGGCGAGCATCAGCGGCGTGAGCATGGCTTCCATGGACCCAAAAATGATCACCGATTTTTCGGTGTAAGGCGACTTTTGGTGCAGATGGGCATAGTGCGTGTCGAGCGCCCATTCGATCATCGGCCAGGCCATGACGGGGAAACCGGGAACAAAGTGAACCGCCCCCAGCCCCGCCCGGCAGGTAAAGCCGGGAATCTTGTTGTAGGGGTTCGGGATGATCTCCGCGCCCACCGGGAACACCCCCATGTTGAGGCGGTGGATGTTGTCGTCGCGGTCGGGCTCATAGGGCGTGCCCTGCTCCTTGGCCACGTCCGCCATGCGTTCGAGGATCAGGGTTTTGGCCGTGGGGTGCAAGGCCAGTTCGACCCCCAGCGCCTTCGCCGCGCACTGGCGGGTGTGGTCGTCGGGTGTGGCACCTATGCCGCCACAGGAAAACACCACGTCGCCGTTGTCGCGCGCCGCCGAGAAGGCGCGCGCCAGCGTGGCGGTGATGCGCGCCGGGTCGTCGCCCACATAGTCGGCATACGCCAGCTGCAGGCCGCGCGCGCCCAGCAGTTCAATGGTTTTGGGCAGGTGTTTGTCGGCGCGTTTGCCCGAGAGGATTTCGTCGCCGACGATGATGAGGCCGAAGTGAGGATTCATGTTCAGGGAATTCAAGGCAGGTGTAAATCGGGCTTGCCGCCCATGGAGCCAAAGCTGGGCGCTGGTCCCGGCAGGGCCTCGGGGGCCAGTTCCGCCGCCATGGACGTGATCGCCTCTTGCGCGAGTGGGTCCGGAACGAGCGCATTGTTCTTCTTGCGAAGCTGCTCCAGTGCGGCCAGGGTGTAGTGGGCAAACCAGAGGGATGAAAAGGCAAACACCAGGGTGTAGATCCAGATCGCCACCGGCACAAGGATGGGCGCCATGGCCACGAACATTGCGCCCGAGGCCCAGAGCACGCTAGGCGCCGCGCCGAGGTAGCCGCTGAGCACGCCTATGGCGAGCAAAGGCATGCGGTGCTCCTTGAAAATCTGCCGCCGCTCTTCACTGCTGGCGTGGTCCACCATCGCGTCATAAGACATCACGCGGTAAGTCAGCCAGCCCCAGATCAGCGGCGGCAGCACCAGGATCAGCGGCGGAATCAACCAAAGCGGAATCGAAATGACCAGCGCCAACAGGGCCAGCAAGGTCGAGCCCAGCGACCAAAACAGGCTGGTGAACAGGGAACCTCCCCGTTTGCGCTCCATTTGCGGAAAGCGCCGTTCAGCCACCAAGGCCACCATGGCAGGCGTCATGAGCAGTGCCACAAAGAGCAGCGAGACAATGATGATGACGGGAATAATCAACAACAACAGCAGCACCTTGGGCAGTACGGTTTGCAGTTGACTTAAGCCCAATCCCTCCAGCCAGCGAATCATGATATCGACCAGCTCGAAACTCCCGAGTTGCACGCGAACGGCTTCGGCAGCGCTGTCCCAGAAGAAGTGGGCCAAGGTCAGCGAAATTACGGCCATGATCACCAGCGGCAGGATCGATAGCACGATGACCCGCGGGTGCAGGCAATACATCACGGCGCGCCAGAAGGCGTCAAGAAGTTTGCTCATGACCGACAGGATACCGCAGCCCCCACGCTCCCCACTTCGTGTGGTTCGCTGCCCCCCGAGGGGGCGCTGCGCCTGCGGCCCGGCAAAGCCGGTTCCGCAGCCCCGCTGGCTTGAAGACCTCAGCCCTCAGGCGCGGCCGAAGAGGCGCTTCAAGCCAATCCATTGCTGCGACCAGAAGCCCTTGCCGTAGTCCCGTTTGACCTCCACCTGGTCGCGAACGCCGGTAGGGTCATACCGTTGCTCAAAATTCGCCGTGCCAAACAACACATCCCACCAGGGCAGCAACACACCGAAATTGTGTCCACCGAGCACCGTGCGTTCGGCTTTGACGGTTTCATGCCCAATACCGATGCTGTGGTGCAGCCGGTGAAAGCGCGGGCTCACCCACAGGCGCTCGCCGATGCGGCCGAACCAGATGCGCACATTGGCGTGCTGGAAGCTTTCACTGAGCTGGGTGAAGGCCACGATGGCGACGAACTGGCCGGGCGGCACGCCTATAAGCTGGGCCACCAGCACGACGATGGAGTCGACCAGGACGTCGTCGATCAGGTGGTTGCGGTTGTCGCTCCACATGGTCATCTGCCGCTGCGCGTGGTGCAGCGAATGCAGGCGCCACCACCACTCGAGCTGGTGCTGGCCGCGATGCGTCCAGTAAGCCACGAAGTCGAACACCACCAGGTAGATCAACAGGCTGACCACCGCGTGGTCACTCACGCCGGGCCAGAGCTGGTCGAGATGGAAAGTGCCGTAGCCGGCCGTGCGCAGTGCGCCGAAGGCTTCGTCGAACCACGGGTCCAGCGTGAAGAACAGCGCGATGCGAAACAGGCCCAGCCGGTGGATCAGCGTGTACAGCACGTCGGTGCGTATGGTGGCGCGGTCAGTCACCGGCTCCACCGGCCGCCAGCGCTGCAGCGGGCCGATCAGGGCCAGCAGGATCACGACCTGGATCACGCCCACCATGAACCAGGCGGTGGCATCATAGCCGTCTTCCAGCAGGTTGCCCATGCCCAGCGCGAACATCGCGGGTTGCACGGCCGCCTCGAACAGCCATTGCTGCGCCGCCGAGAAATAATTACTGAACCAGTCCATGGCGCTTATTTTGCGGGCCTGGCCGGTGCCGGGCCGGACTGCGCGTCAATCCAGTCTTTGTACTGGGGGTGCTCGCGCAGTGTCTTGAAGCAAAAGCCGCGCGCTTGCAGGCCGGTGACCAACGGCTCCAGCACCTTGGGTGCCCACGGATCCTTGCGCGACCAGATGCCCAGGTGCGCCAGCAGGATGTCGCCGGAGCGCACGTCGCGCAGCGCCTTCTTCAGCAGGAAGTCGTTGGGGTATTTTTCGCTGGCCAGTTCGTCACCCAGGAAGCCCGCGGGCGACCAGCCCACATGTTCATAGCCGCAGGCCTTGGCGGCGGCCAGCAGCGCGGGCGAGGTCTTGCCGCCCGGCGCCCTGAACAGCGGCAGCGTTTTTTTGCCGGTGATGGCTTCCAGGCGCTTGCTGGATTTGCTGATTTCTTCGCAGTACTGCGCGGCCGTCCAGGTGAAGTCCTTGCCCTCCAGCGGCCCCGCCGAGGGGCGCATCCTGAACTGCGCCTGTGCCCCCGGCACAGCGGGCACGTCGCCGCGCCAGTAAACGTGGTCCCAGGTGTGCGAAGCAAATTCGTGGCCCTCAGCCGCGCGTGCCTTCCACCAGAGCGCCCACTCCGCGCCCAGGCTGCCGTCACCGGTTTGCGTGCGCTCATTGGCGGCGAAAAACGTGACCTTGACCTGGTGCTTGTTCAGCACCTCGGCCATCAGGGGCGCAACCGCCATGTGGCCGGTGTCCAGTGTCAGGTAGACGGGTTTGCAGGGTGCCGCAGCCGAGGCTGGCTGCAGGCAGGTAACCGCCACAAAAACGGCAAGCAGCGCAGCTGCCGGGGCTTGCCTACCTTGGCGAGTGATCAAGGGTCCAGACGCCATGCGGGCTCTTTCCAACGTTAACCTGGCGCACCACCTTGCGGGTCGCCACGTCGATCACGGTGAGCTTGCGCGCCCAGCGCGATGTCACCAGGATCTGCTTGCCGTCGCGGCTCACGTCGATGCAGTCTGGACCGCCCGGCGCGGGAAACTGGTCGACCATCTCGAGGGTTTGCAGGTCTATCCGGCTGATGGTGTTGGCCACGCGGTTGCTGACCAGCACATGGCGTTTGTCGCCGAAGGCGCGAAACGCGTGGGCGCCGGCGCCGGTCTTGATGACCTTGGTGCGCTGGGGCTGTGCCCCGCTCACGTCATAGACCTCGACCGCGTCGCCGCCCGTCAGGCCCACCAGCATGAATTTGTCGTCGGCCGTGCCGTAGACATCGGCCGGGATGGAGCCGGTCTTGGTGCGCCATTTGATGGACTGGCTGCCCAGGTCGATGGCGATCAGCTCGTCGCTGTCCTGCATGGTGGAATAGATCGTCGTGCTTTTGCTGTCTATCCACAGATGGCTGGGGGTCTTGCCGGTGGCCACGCGTTTGGCCAGCGTGATGTCCTTGCCGTCCCATTTGTAGATGTCGATGTGGTTCAGGCGATTGGCGGCCGTGACGAACCATTTCATGTCCGGCGAAAAGCGCAACTGGTAAGGATCCAGGATGCCGCGTATCGTGCGCTGCACTTCGGCGGTTTTCGGGTCTATGAAGGTCAGCGAGTCCGACAGGGCATTGGCCACGATCACCGATTTTTCGTCGGGCGTGAGGTAAAGGTGGTGCGGCTGCTTGCCGGTGGCGATGCGCCGGGTCTCGGTCCAGGTGGCCGGGTTGATCACGCTGACGGTGTCGTCCAGCGAGTTGAGCACAAAGACGGGTGTGGTGATCCCGGAAGCGGCCGGAGCCGCCGCAGTCTGGGCAAGAGCCGGGAAACTTGTCAGGGCGGCAAAGGCGCACAGCCAGGCGGCTGCAAAACGGGCGGAAACATTCACAAAAACGGTCTTTCTAGGTGCAACCAGCTAGTGTAGCGGCGCGAAGTTGCCGCAAAACCACTCAAGCCGGCAAATAGCAGCCTGCAGGAGACCTAATGCGCTGGACGCCCTATCCGTTTACATCCCTTACGATGCGGTGATGAATTTGACGGAGATGGTGGAGATCAACGGGGTGCGCCTGGAAGTCAGGCGCATTGCCGGGCGGGCCGACCTGGCCACGATTGTTTTCCTGCACGAAGGCCTGGGCTCGGTCGCCTTGTGGACGCAGCGCGGGCTGGACTGGCCGCAGGCCGTGTGCGAAGCGACAGGCAGGGCCGGCATCGTCTATTCGCGGCGCGGCTATGGCCGGTCCGCATCCATACCCAACGTGCGCGGCAGCGGGCGGCTGCCGCCGGACTATATGCACCGCGAAGCATGGGAAGTGCTGCCCGCCCTGCTGCAAGCCTTGAACATCCATCAGCCGGTGCTGCTGGGCCATTCCGACGGAGCCAGCATCGCCCTGCTCCACGCCAGCCGGCATCCCGTGTCGGCCTGCATCGCGATGGCGCCGCATGTGCTGGTGGAAGACATCGCCGTGCAAGCGATCACCGAAGCCCGGGTGGCTTTTGAATCAGGAGGCTTGCGCGAGCGGCTGGCGCGCTACCACGCCGAGGTGGACGTGGCTTTCTGGCAATGGAACGACGTCTGGCTGTCCGAGGCTTTTCGCCGATTCGACATCCGCGAGGAATGCGGCCGCATCACGGCGCCGCTGCTGCTGGTCCAGGGCCTGGACGATGAATACGGCACCCTGCGGCAGCTGGACGAAATCGCGCGGGTCGCGCCCCACGCGCAGCAACTGCGGCTGACGGCCTGCGGACATTCGCCGCAGCGCGATCAGCCCGCCAAGACCGTAGAGGCGGTCACAGACTTCCTGAAACCGCCAGCCTGAGCTTCATTGAGGTCAGGCTTCCTTGACCTCAATGTGGTAAGTCGCCCAGGGGCACCAGGCAAAGCGCGCGGGCAAGGGCTTGGCCGCCATCTCAGGGAAGCGGTCGGCATCATAAACAGCCCACAGCGGGCCCAAGCCGCCCAGCGACAGAGGCTGGCCGTCCATGTGGGTGGCAACGATAAACCGGTACTTGGCGATTTCGGCAGCCGTCACATGCGCCGCATAGCCGTCCACCGCGCGCAGGAACACCGTGGTCTTGTCGTTGACCTTCACGCCGCTGGCTTTCAGGACATCGGCCAGCAGCGGGCCTTTGAGCGTATGCGGCTTGCTGTCGTATTCGAGCGTGGGCTTGATGGTGACGGCCGGCAGCGCGGCCAGGGCGGCAAAATCAAAGGCCTGGGCCTTGTCGAATTTGATCTTCTGCTTGGCCATCATCTGGTCCAGCGCCGGGTCGAGTGCAGCGCGGTTGCCGGCGCCTATGAGGCCGCTGACGGTCAGCACGGTCGGGCTTTTTTGCGCCTTGGGCGCCAGCTGGGCCTGCGCCAGTTCGGGCAAGGCGACCGCGCCCAAGGCCGCGATCCCCATAAATTTGCGCTTGTCCATGTTTTTCTCTCCTCCTTGTAAGCAAATGCATCGAGACGCGAATTTCGTCTAAAAATTCACACTAAATCAGTAATACAACGCCAATTTCACGACACATCTCAAGTCAAAGTGCGCAAATCGGCGCATATTGTAATTACCCGTAACAAACCAGGAGTTCGTCGTGTACAGAAACTCAGAATGGTCACCGGCAGGGCAGCTTCACATGCCGCATCTCGCCGAATGGTACAGCTTGTGGGCACGCTGGGTAAACCGCGGAAAACGCCGCATTCCCAAACACTGGCCTCTGCACGCGCGGGTTTTGATGAACAGCGAGGAACTGCGAACCTGGCACTGGATGATCGGTACTTTTGACGATCACCATGTGCTGGTGAAGATGCCGGTGACCCGTTTCACCAGGCCCAATGCCAGTGAGAACAGCCTGTACTGGTATGAAATGCTGCAGAACACCACCTGCACCTTTTCAGTCTGCGCCGGCGACGGCCACGTGGTCGGCTGCGTGGACGTCCCCAAGTCCTTCGGCCTTTCCCATAAAGCCAGAAGCCTGAAGCGCAACTTGCTGGCGCAATGCGGCATTTCCTACGCCGTGCTCAACCCGTCCATGCTGCCGAACCCGGACGAACTTCGCAACGAATTCTTCGGTGAAGCGGCCACCAAAGCCCGGCATCTCAAGCGTGAAGAAGCAGTCCTCGAAGTTGCCCGCATCAGTCTGAAAAAAACCCTGGCGCAACAGCGGCAGATACGCACCCACATGGACCAGGAGCACAGCAGCAGCATGCCCGGCCACTGGCACGACTCGTTTCTCATACAGTCCAACACCCGGCCGGCCGAATTGCGATAAGGCGGCGCCGGCGGATGTCCGCGACGCTCAGGCCGCGATGCGGGCCAGGTCTTGCGCCGTCAACCAGCGCCACTCACCGGCTTTCAGGTCGGCCGGCAGATCCAGGGAACCTATGCGCGAACGGTGCAGGCCGCCGACCTCTTCCACCCGGTTGCCCACGGCGGCGATCATGCGCTTGACCTGGTGGTATTTGCCCTCTGTCAGCGTCAGGCTCAACTGGTTCTCGCCGGTTTTCTCACAGGCCGCGGCCCGCACCGGCTTGGGGTCGTCGTCCAGCACCACGCCGGCCAACAGCTTGGCCACCTGTTTGCCGTCCACCGGGTGTTTGGCCCGCACCTCATACACCTTGGGCACGTGGTGCTTCGGGGAACTCATGCGATGGATGAACTTGCCGTCGTCCGACAGCAATAAGAGCCCCGTCGTATCCTGGTCCAGCCGGCCGACTGCCTGCACACCGGCGGCGGCCCCGCCGCCGCGCTGGCGTATAGGCGCCGGCAGCAGCGTGTAGATGCTCGGGTAGGTGCTGGGTTTTTGCGAGCACTCATAGCCCGCGGGCTTGTGCAGCATCAGATAGGCTTTTTCATGGTATTCCCAGGCCATGCCCTGCACCGTGAAGCGCAGGCCTTCGATAGGCTCGAATTCGGCGGCCGGATCGTCGCACGGCGCGCCGGCCACCGTCACATGGCCCTGTTGAACCAGCCCCGCGCACACGCGGCGCGTGCCAAAGCCCTGGGAGAAGAGAATTTCCTGAAGTTGCATGCTTGCCATGGGCGTATTGTCGTCGCGAGTACAAAACGGTCGGCGAGCGCCATCGGGCGCCCATGAAAAAAGCCCGACGGTTGAAGGTCGGGCTTTGGTGAAATGGTGGCTGGGGACTACTGCAAGATATCTTGAAACCCTAGCCATATATGGGGATCGATTGATTTAATAGCAAACTGTTCCCCCTTTTGTTCCCCCATTTGCCCCGCGGCCCCCATGAGGCGCAACCACTCCTCCAATTAGAGGTTGTCATTCTCATGCGTGAAGCGCAAATTGTGATGAGCTCACCTTGGCTAAGGAGTACACCGATTTAGCTTCGTTGTGTGAGCTTCAAGTTGTGAGTAGGCATTTGGCCACCACTTAAAGGGGTAACTTATGAACAACCAAGTAGAGCCGGACAAAGGCGCTCACGGAGGATGGCGGGTAAGGTTAGAAACGTTAAATCCGGATGTAGCGGATGACGTGCTTGCAGATTGGGACGTTACTTGTACCTGCAACCTTGGCGGAACTTCGCAGTGGAAAATCGAGAACAAGAATAGAAGTGACGCCTGGCAATCAGCGAACGACGATTGTGCGCAAAGGTGCCCAATCGAATGAAGCAAGCGCCCCGACTCACCTAGGCCAAGCCTGCTGATACATCAGGGAGTCAGAGGCGTGTCGGCCAGCTGTTTCCGCCAGCCCTGAATATCGTCCTGCGCACTGTTCGAATACGTTTTCTGCGGCTGAGACTCGCTTGCGGACGGCATCGCAGGAAGCGCCGGGCAGGTTTGCGGCAGAGCGGGTGAGATCGTTCCGCAAGCCTGCAAGCTCAGTGCGGACGCCAGCAGCATCGCGGCGGAGAGTTTCTTCACGTTTCGTTCTTGCATTGGTGGCCTCCATGACCATGGATTGACGCCGCTGCTCGAAGCGGCGGTTTTCGGCATTTGCTGCCGCGAGCTGTTCGGTTTGCTTCAGTTTTCCGGCGTTCCACTCCGCGCGGGCGTCGGCAAAGTCCTGTTTCTCCCCGGCTAAGCGCACGGTCTGCACGCCGGCCGCGGCGATGGCCAGGGCCGCCACGCCGCCGGTTATCCAGGTGGTCAGCGGGATGGGCATTACTGCACCTCCATACATTGCGCGTGCCGTTTGAGTTGGCGGGTCCACACGCCGGCGCATACCTTGTTCCCAGGTGTGCTGCAGTCGTACCCGGCGGAAAACTTGTAAGCCAGCAGGGCATCGCACGCGGCGAGATAGTTGCCGGCCAGGATCTGCCGGCGCATGCTGGATTTGCCCCAAGCACCGGTGCCGTACTGGTAGACCCAGTCCATGTAGATGTCGAATTCGGCCTGGCTCAGGCTGGCGCCCTGGAGCGAGGCGCGGAATATCGTTTCTTCCTTGCTGATGTGGGCCAGCGCCTTGACCAGCGCGCGCGGTGGCGTCGTGGTGTCGCCCATCTTCACCCGCCGCCCGTCTTCGTGGAAGGTACTACCGAAGCCGACAGTGGGAACGTCGCCCTTGGTCGGGATGACGGCCTTGTCGGTATAGGATTCGTCGTTGACGATGGCCACCAGCCCGGCCGCACTGAGCGACAAGGCGGCAACTAGGATGCGAATGCCCTTCATAGCGGCGCCTTGTCGGATTCTTCGGCCTCATATTCCTCGACGGTCAGCAGCCGGCGGCGGCGCTTCAACCAGCCCCGTGACTCGAAAACCGGGCGTAAGACCTTTTTCCAGATCCACTCCGACAGCACCAACACGCCGTAAATTGCAGCAGCGATTTTGGCGATCAGGTCCCAAGGGAAAGAGTTAATAAACATCCAAGCGTCATAGCTGGCTGTCGTTGTTGCGGCGCGCGCCACTTGGCCGGCCACATCGGTGCTGGCTGCTACGGCGCCGGCGCCCGCGGTGGACGCCTTCAAAAAGGGGCGGCTGATGTCATTGTGGTCCATGCAGTTCCTTATCGGTGGATGTGGTTGCCGCTGGGCGCTAAGTCGTCTAGAACGTCGGCGGTGATGTTGGCCAGCATCCCGCGCCGGTCCGAAAGGAGGCACAGGGATTTGAGGTGTTTGCTGAAAGTGAAAGCCCGGCCGGGCCAGTGCCAGAAAGCGATGGCCAGCGTTGTGTAGTTCGCCAGCATGTCGGGCAGAAACCCGAAGATTCCGAAGAAGTGGCACAGCTTCCACCATCCGCCGCGCTCGYGCTGAATCCAGAGAAAGTACAGCAGGCCCAGCGCCGGCAGGTGCAGCACTAGGTACAGGGCAGCCCAGCTCATGGCAGCAGCTCCCGTAGCGGAACGATGAGCGCTTCAAGGGCCACCAGCCTGGCGTAAGCCTTGTCCGGTTGCGTCATCAAAATGGCGTGAACCTGAGCCTCTGTCATGCCCGCAGCAGCAGGTAGCGCGCAGGCCTCTTTGAGCAGCGCCGCAATCAGGAATTGCCGCTGTATCTTTTTAATGTCATCCTCGAATGGCGCTTCGAGGGAACGGATTTGCGCAAGGGCCGCCTCGGCCGGGGTCGCGGGTGGCGCAGTTGGGCCGCTCTCATTTTCCGGCGCGGCTGCATGGGCGGCGACATAGTCGGCCAGCAGCGCGGCATCGGTGATGCATTTTTGTGAGCCCTGAGTGCATTCAATTTGCCCCTCGGTGCCGTCCCACTGGACGGCGCGAATGCCATCCGGGTACATGAAGCCGACCGGACGGCGGAGCACGCCATCAATGATGATGACGTTGTCGGGAACGATGACGGAGAGTTTCATGGTGTCCTCAGAGCTTGATGAGCCGGTTAACAATTAAGGTCGGCTGCGTGTTCTGGTGCGCGCCGCCGGAGCCCGCGTTGTTCATGGTGATGTTGGTGCTGACGTGGGTCGTAGCCGTAGAGCCGGACTGCACAAAGACCGATGAAATGTTGGTGAGCTGCCCGTAAAGCAGCATCAGGCCGGCCATGCTGTGGCTGTGGCCCGGGTCGTTGAGCCCGTGGGCATGCGCTGGCATTTCGGCGGTGGTCAGCGTGACGGTCTGAGCCCCGCCGGATGCGCCCAGCGTGGTGCCGACAATGCCGGAAGCGCCCGAGGTGAGGCGGCCCGCCGTGCTGCCGCCCATGTCATCCTTGCCAGCGGAGACGCGTCCGCGAGCATCCGGCAAGGTCAGGGTCTTGCCGTTGTTGAAATCGTTGGTGGCGTTGCCCGTGCGGCCGCCGGATACCGGCGCTTCCGCATTGGTCAGCGTGGTGTACGCCAGGATGTAGAGCGCCAGGCAATCGGCGTGGGCACGTTCGGTGGCACCAGATGCGGCGTTACCAATGGATCTGCCAGCCAGGTACACCCAGCCTGTGCGCGCCGTGTTGGAAAGCGTGTCCCGAATGTCGCCAGTGTCAAAGCCCTGTTCCGCGGAAGCAGCACCGATATCACCTAGGACTTGCGCTGGGGTGCGGATCTCAAAGCCTGTTTCATCCGACTTGATCCGGAGGAAGGCTGACGCCTTACCCGTCAAATCAGCGATGGTTTTGTCCCGCAAGCCGGCAATGAACGCCGAAAGCGTCCGAAAGTAATCATCCGCCGTCGTGGGGTTTTCTGACCCGCTAGGCGAGTTCAGTCCCGGCGTCGTGGATAGGTCATTAATTGATGCTGGTACTGGCATATGCGTCTTTCGGGCATAAAAAAACCGCCTCTAGGGCGGTTTGGTGGTTTCAGGTGTTTGGTCTAAGATTCACGAATGGAAAATGATGATTTCTCCCAAGCTGGTGCATCGATCTTCGTTATCGTCATTGGCTCCGCCATGGCGTTAGGCGGTATTGGTCTTCTAGTTCTGGGCTTGATAATTTAGAAGCCCGCTGCCAATCAGTGAATTAACCTGGGAATTCAACATTCGCGGGTCGATATAGTTGTTCTTGGTGGCGCTTTCCACAGCTTTGGCTGAAGTAAGACCGCGCGCCATCCCATTTGCGCCAAACATAGCTAACCCGGCGCCAACGGGCACCAAAGGATTCAAAAGCCCGGCAGCAGCACCAGCACCGCCTGCGCCAACAGCGCCAAGTAACCCGCGCGCAGCGAGGTTTGCGCCGGTTCCAGACGGATTCGCCCACATCTTTGAGTTTTCACGCATCATCGCGGCAGCCTTTGCCACCGCCGACACATCGGCCATGACCTTTGCAGAATCCTTAAAGCCGGAAAAAAGCTCAGTCCGTGCCTCCGGCTTCATCTTGTTCCAGTTGGTCAAAAATGTCTCGGGACTCCACACTGAGCCCGACTCGTTTTGAACGCCGTTGGTCCCTTTGCCAAGCCGCTCTATAACCGTCCCTGCAACACTACCTCGCGCGCCTTCTGGCAAAGTCTTCTTCACCGCACGAAGCGTTGAAACGTTCTCTTTGGTCGCTTGCACCATTGCTGTGTAAGCCTGCTCCGGGGCCACTTTGTCCGCAAAGGGTGCAACTCGATCCAGTCGGTCCACACCAGAACGACTGAAGTTAGATGCGCGGTTAAACGCTTTAGTCGCTTGAGTCCCGCTGGCATTGGCGGTCTTCTGCATGTCATCAGAAAGTGCGCCATAGAGTGAATTCCACTTGCTGCGAGGCACTGATGGCATCAGCCCACTGTCCGCGATCTCATTTCCCACCAGCGTGCGCGTCTGCTTGACCGCTTGAAATGGCAGGGAGTCCGTAGAAGATCCAGGAGTCGTCAGCAATCCCTGGGAGCGTGTGACAGGCCCATTCATAAGTCCACCACCGCCAACAGTCTGAACCAGCAAGCCTTGAGGTGCTCCAGCCGTATCTGCCTTCATTGCCTCCTCGATGGAAACGATGCGGGCGTTCTTAAACTGCTTTGAAAGTTCTGGGGCACCTGGGATGTCGGCATTCAAGATCGAAAGCGCGCGCTTGGTGCCGGCAACGTTGGTCGGGGTCTGTCCCGGGATGAACGCATCCATCTTGTCGTATAGCGCGCCCTGCTTCGTCTTGAAGTCATCACGAAAGGATTTGATTCCCGCTTGGATGGACGTGCCGGCCTCAAGGGCACCGCGCTGTGGTGAAGCCGCCTGCGCTGCGCCAGAAGTCTTACCTTCCAAGCCAGCAACAGCGGCGTCACGCGAACGGCGCATCACACCGATAGCACCAGGCGTGCTCTGCAAGAGATTTTCGACACCGCCAATCAAGCGGTTTCCAGAAGCCAACCCCATCGTGGGATTATCAACACCGGCATTTTTCAGGTCTTGGACACGCTGAGCCATCGCCCTCCGTCCCTCTTCGCCCCCTCTGATTGCGCGCTGCGACAGATCGATTGCACCACTTTGAAGAGCCGTTGGACTCATGCCGGCTGCTATTGCAAGTGGAGCGCTGCCGGTAGCATCAAATGTGGCCTTCCCTAGCGTAGTTCCCGCTACCGAGCTTGCAGCTTGATTGGTCGCCTGCAGCACAGTATTTGGGCGAATGACCCCGTTTAAGCCGCCACCAATGGCCTGCGCATACCCGCCTTCGAAAGCCGGGTTTGCTGGGTTAACCATAAAGTTGCCCGCGCGTGTTTTACTAAGGTTCTTGACCAGGTTGTCGCCAGACCCAACGACGTTCGCGCGGTCCACGAGCTCCAACCAAGACGGCGGCGACCTCCCTGTCGCAGCAATGTAGGGAACTCCAAGGGCGGCCTTCCCAAGGTCCATCACATTTGCAACGACATCCACTGGCATGCCCGCCAAGCGAGTCAGACCACGGAAATAGCCTGTGCCCACTGCATTCCCAGCATCGGCCGCAACGTTACGCCCAGTTGGAGCTGGCAGAACCTCGTAGCGCCCAGCGGGGGCCGGTTCGTCAAGTACTTCGTAGGCCATTATTCAGGCTTCCATTGCAAGCCGTTTGACACCATCACCTTACCGGTGGTCGTGTCGCGCAAGCGTTGTCCGCGGTTCCCGGCATTAGGTGTCGGGAGCGATTCCAGCACTTTCGGGGCCGGCTCTTGTTGTGTCGGCACGGGAGCAACGTCGTAAAAGGGCGCCATGCTCGCCAGGGCTGGATTGCTTTTGATCACTTCCAGCTTTCGCCCGTGTTCCGCCTGCATGTAGCTGGCTGCGCGTTTGGCGGCACCGGCAAGCTGTTTGATTTCGCCGGGCGTCATAGTGATGTCGCCGGAGGTTGCGCGCTCGGCCAGCTTGCTTTCGCTTTCCGTGATTGCACCTTGACCGCGCATCTGCGCCCGGCCCTGCAGCGTGAGCTGTGACAGCCCCTGCAGCGCTTGGCGAGTGTTGGCGATTTTCTCGGAATTGGTGTTCCCACCGATACCCAGCGTGTCGGAGATTTGCGCGGCCGTCAGGCGCAGCTCCGCGCCAGTGCCGGCAAACATCTTGTTCGAGTCCACCGCAGAGATGATGCGATTGGCCGCGTCGATCTGCTTTGCAGCGCCCTCTGCGGCGGACACAGACTCTTTCATCATCGGGCCAACCTGGGCGGCTAAGCCATCCCCCGTTTTGTTTTCTACGCGGATGTTCGTATTGCTGGCGCCCGCCTTTGCGAGGTCGCGCTTAACACCAACAAGCGGGCTGTTCGGCGTGAAGCCACCTTGGCCATCGGCAATGACGAGGTCCGAGAACGGATTGCCAGTCTTTGGCGCCGCTGCCTTGGGTTGTCCGGTGAACGGATCCAGTYCGGCAATCGCTCCGCCCGTATCGGCGAAGTGCAGCTTGTCCATACGCACCAGGTCTGCATAGTTCTTGGTTTGCGCGTACTTCGCTACCGAGGCCGGCGTGAAGTCTTTCACGTCAAGCTTGTTGATAGTCGAGTCCTTTGCCATACTGGCCTGCAAAGCCATTGCCTGACCGGGAGTCATGAGCCCCTTGTTCAGGGCGGTGTTCGTGTAGCCTTGCACGTCAAATTGCGGGGCGCGCGCCGGGGTTGCCGGCATGGCGCCCATCTGCATTTCAGGCGGCAAGGCAGCATTCACGTCCGCATTGCCCGCCGTGCCCGCGCTGCCTGGCGTGAAGAACTGCGACTGCAAGCCGAGCAATCCCTGCTCGTTCGTCTCGTCGCGCCGAGCTTTCGACAAGGCAAGCGCCGCCATCTCCTGCTGCGTGGCGTTCTGGCGCTGGGTTTCAATGCGATCCTGCGCACCCGTGTAGCCGCCCAACCCAGCCAGGCCCGCACGCCCGAGGCTGTTAATGGGTTGCCCACGGCGAGCGCCAGCCAAGCCCCCGAAGGTAGCCGCAAGCAAGCCTTGCCCCTCTGGCGTGTTTACAAAGTCCAAGAGTCCAGCCATTTAGACGCCTCCCAATCGTTGACGGCGGCGCATGCGCTGCTCGATTTCTGCCTGCTGGCGCTGCAGGTTGTTTTGCTCAAGCGTGTTGTAGAGCGTCGTAAGCCCTTGCGCGCCACCACCGTACTGCATGACCGGTGCTGCCTGAATCTGTGGCGCTGGTTCGTCAGCCATGAGTCCCTTTACCTGGCTTGCAGCGCTGGCCGCCTGCCCGACGGGCTTCATGTACCCAGCAATCTCGCCAACTTTCCCCAGCGTGCCAGCTGTAGTGCCAGAACCGACGGATCCAGCAGTACCACCTGCACCAGTGATCGCGCTGCCCAAGGTAGAACCCTCAGTCGCCCCGGTTGCCATGTAAGCGGCAAGAGGATCGGCAAGCAGACCAGCAGCGGGGGTTGTCGCGGAACCTGCTGCTGCAGCACCCGCGGCCTCAGCGCCAAGCAAGCCGCCGGCCCCAGCAGCGGTACTGCCAGCCGCGGCGGCTCCAGCTCCCGCGGCAGCGCCTCCTGCAGCAGCAGCGCCACCCGCAGCCCCCGCTCCTGCGGCTCCTGCGCCCAGCAAACCACCAGCTGCAGCACCACCCGTCATCCCAATCCCGGCGCCGATTGCAGCGCCACGAAGAGGGTTTTTTTTGTCAGCGAGCGCGCCCGCAGCAGCCATGGCGAGCGGGATCATCCAGATCATTTGCCACCTCCACCAGATTGAGTCGTGCTGGACGAGCCCCCGAGCCCACTGCCAAACACCCCGGACATTGCGGAGAGTTGCTTGTAGGGCAGGTTCTGCTGCTCCTGAAACTGCGAGTAGCCGAAGTCCCTGTTCTGCTGGTCCTGGTCCTGTTGAATCTGGCCGGCCTCAAGCAGCTTTCCAGCGTCGGTGTAGGCCTGGTTGCCGTAGGTCGGCGCCAGACTCAGCGCTTGCATCTGTCGCGAGCGGTCACCGTCATAGGCCGCGCCATACATCGAAGTTGCGATGTCGCCCATCTGTCCTGCTGCGGCTTTTTGCTGGTTCTGCAGGGTTTCGGACAGGCCGGAGTTACCAAAAGACCCGCTGCGCACCATTGCGCTTTCGGTTTGCGGCTTGACCATGTTGTTGAAGTTATCCACAACGGAGGACTGCGCCTTCTTGACCATGCCATCAAGGTATGGGTTTGTCTGGCCGCCGGCGAGCGTGGTTTGCAGGGTCTGGGTGGCCTGGTCCATCGTCGGATCGCCGTTCGTTGCCCGTTGCGTGATGGCGTCGATCCCAGCGTTTTGCGTCGAGTTCAGGTCAGCATACCGTTGCTGTCCGTAGGGCGTGTATCCGGTATTGGAGAGGTTGATCGCCTTGTTGGTGTATGCCGAGGCGAGTGGCTTCAGTTCATCAGGGATGGACTGGGTAGTGGTTGACGTGCCGCCACTGCTGCCCCCGCCGCCACTACCGCAGATAAGGCGCCCATCAATCCGCTTAACCGTCGCGCAATCGCCGAACGGCTCACCGGCGGCGTAGAGTTGTTTTCTGGAAAGTGTCATAGCTCGACCTCGATGATTTGATAAACAGACTTGAAGCCACACTTGGCGGCGTACAGACGGGCTTGAGCTGGCCCGGCAGCACATCTGAGGCGCGAGCAGCCGGCGCTTGTTCCGATGGTTTTGATTTCTTCGAAGAATCGTTCAAAGTGCGCACCAGGCGCCACCAGGTCAGTGATGAACAGAACCCGCATGTTTGGCAGCTGGTCAATGCGAATGGCGCCCCAACCCACCGTTCCGTCTTGATCGACCATGCGAAGCAACGTACGCTCACCCCGGCTCAATATCATCTTGAGCTGGTCACCGGTAATCTCTCCGCCCGACGTATCGCAGGCCCGGGCAAGGCATGCCGCCCCATCGGCCCAAGCCCGATCAATGAAATTAGCGGGGACGGTTTGCAGTTCCATCAATTGCCAGTCAGAAAACGGCACTCAACCCATGTTCCAGGCGAGCCCGAAACTATGCAGATGAATTCCTTAACCACGTACTTGCTACCAGGTGAGCCGAGCTCAGCAGGTACGCCGTTACGGATGGTGTCGCCTTGCTGGTAAACGCCCATTGCTGGGGGTGTCGTGGCGGCGTTATGGACCGCGCCAATTCGCCCCTCTGTCAGGTCGTTGACCTGGCGGGCGTGTCCGTTCAGTTCACGCTGCAAGTCGGGATCGCGCGTGGCAACCCGGGGTGTGAGGCTTAGCTTCATCGCTTGCCCGTGGCCTTGATCGCCGGCTTAATGCCTGTCACCTTCACCGTGCCCGTAAAGTCAAACCTAGCCTTGTGCCAGCGAGCGGATTGCCGAAGGTCGAACTTCCCGTCATTGACGGCGCCGCTGGGCCCGTTGGTGTAGGAGTCCCCGGAGTTCATCTTGTACAGGCCAAAAGCGGTTGCCGTGGTGGGTGCTGCACCGGCCGCATACCGCAGGCGAATCTCGGTCAGGCTGGACACCTGTGAATCGTCGCCCGCGTCGCCAGTAGTAAAGCTGCTTGCCGCTGGTTCGCCGGTCAGGCTCTGCAACTGGTTTGATGGGTCGAAAAAGGACATGGCAGAGCCGCCGCTGAGCCAGTACTGGGAGTCATAGGAGACCTGCGGCAGCGAATCGTAGGTTGCGCCGTAGCTGTCCCAAGTGTCGAAAGTCGCACCGCCGCTGACGTAGTTCAGCAGAGCCTGGACGGTGCGGTCATCGCGGCCCCATTGCCCGCTTTTGACGTGATATACCAGCGCGCTGTCGCAGACTTCGGACCCGCGTGAGGCGTAGGCGATGGTCACGCGATTCTGCTGACGGTCAAAGACGCACTTGGTCTTGTAGCTGCTTTGCGGATCGAGTTGGTCAAAGAACCACTGCCGCACCTTCTCGTTGCCGACTGGCTGCGGGCGCGTGCCGTCGAATACCCAGAAATTGTCTTGCCCGACAAAGAAGTGCAGGCCGTCGATGTCGCACAGTGCCTCTTTGCCCACACATCCAGCCTCACCACCTGGTACAAGGATCCAGTCCCATACCACCGGGGAGCCAACATACTGGCCCAGGTACATGGACTTTGCCTTGTAGGCAACCGCGTATTCGCCCAGGCGCAGGCCTGCTGTCAATGCACCGGGGGTCGCCACAAGCTGTCCGCTTGCCGACTGCGTTGCAATGGATTCCGTCCAGTCCGTGTCATCAAAAGCAGCGCAGCAGTGCCACCCGTTGGGTTTCTCGCCGCCGTCGTTCAGGTTCAGCGCCATGACAAAAGCGCCGACCGAGAAAACAATCTCAGCCGATGGGGCACCGGCAATATCCACAAACCCGGCGCCGACACTTCGCTGCATCACATCTGCGCGGTTCGCAGCAATCGAGGTGCTACCAAACTGGGTAAAGCTCCAGCGTGTGTCAACGCCACCGTTGTAGTCGCCTACCCGTGACCGGTCTATCCACGTCCCGCCGGCGACCTCATAGAGCTTTTCTTCCGTGCCGGCAAATATGCGCCTGGTCCCGTCCAGCAGTGTTGCCACTACCGCGCCGCGGCAGTCGTCAGCCAGCACCGGCACATCCACTGGCGTGACGGGCGTGGGAGCGGCCTCCATGCCAGTGAGATATGGAATGAAATGATCGCAATCCGTGATCACTCCCGGCGTCGTCGCCTCCATATCGGGTGCAAATCCAAGCAATGGCGTCATCGCGGGCGAATCCTGAGAGGGCTGCCGCTGGTGAGGGCCTTTTTACTCGAGCCGTTGGCCTTGTCTACTGCCTGCAGATAGAGCGCACCCCAGGTTGCCGCACGCGGGTCGTCAATCATGAACAGCGCGGCCTGAGACAGAGCGCCGTAAAGGTAAATCTGTGGGTGGCTGGTCAGCAGGAAATTGGTCGGCGTGGTCGCCAGCGGGTCATTGCGCTTGTAATAGGCAACGTCCAAGGTCGCGGCTACGTCGCCGATGCCCACTAGTAGATTTGTGCCCTTGATGCCGTAATAACAAGGTTCAGATCCGAGCCAGCGCTTTGCATCCGCTTTAAATCTGTTGGCGGTCGCGTATTCCAGCGGTTCGTCATCGAAATCAACCTCTTCGAACTCAAGCCATCCCTCTGGCAATGCGACTACCCCACTACCTGGCATGGTGGTCATTTGGTCTTCCACCAGCATCTGACGTACGCGCACATCGTCTGCAATGTTGGATTCCGCAATAGCGATGAAGTCAGGAATCTGAGCGTTCAGGTCTGAACGGTTCATCCATGAGGCTACGGACGCCTGCAGTTCGGTGTAGTTCGAAAGAGCCATCAGGTACGCCTTGTTGGCTCAAACATCCGGAAAGCCGGGTTTTCAATGAAGAAGTCGCGGATAGCCCTCTTCCGCTCTTCGCGGTCGGCGATCACGCAAACCTTGGCGTAGAAGGCCGGGGGGATGTGCCCGATGAACTTGCCTTCACCGAAACGCTGGCCTGCAGTGGCCTCGCGTGCGCGGCGGGCGTACTCAAGGTGGGGCGTTGCATCGAAGGACTTCTGCGTGATCAGGCTGTCACCTTCAAAGTGCAGCTGCGTGCGGACGCCGGTATGCAGGTCAAGACCTTCGTCAATCGTGACGTTCTCTTCAAAGCCGCGTTTTCCCATTTCGAACCCCTAAATGAAAAAGGGCTCTCGGTGTGGAGAGCCCTTCATGCTTTAGTCAGCGGTTGCCCGCTGATGGATCAACCGCCGGTCAGGTCGGCAATCTTGAACTGCGCAACCTCGGAGGTGAGGCGCACAGTCGCATCGACCAGAACCTGCTCTTTGGTGCTGTCGCCGGTTTTGCCCAGAGGCGTTGCCTGGAAGCTGCGCAGGTAGACAATGTCGCCGTATTCGGGGTCAAGGCCGTAGACCGAAGTCGAGCCCGCCATGATGTAGTGAGGGACAACTTCCATTTCACCGAAGTCGGACATGTACACGTCTGCACCGCCCACGATGGTGGCCTGCTTATGGTTGCCGACCTCCTTGCGGGTTTCGGCAATACCGGTGAAGCCTGAGAACACCGTCTTGTGGTTCGGCGACATGTACACAGCTGGAGGAATGCCGCCGCTGGCAATGTAGGTCGCGCTAACTGCGGTCTTCAACAGAGCCTCCGTCAAGGCGCGGCCAGTACCAGCGACAGGTGCCGTGGTCGGCGCGCCGGAGGTATGAGCCGTGGTCGAACCACCTGCGCCATGCTGCGCGTTGGTGTAGATCAGCACGCCCAGGCCGCCAGCCTTGGCAGCCGCAGCGCCAGAACCAGCAACAGCAGGGTTTGCCGATACGACCATTGCTTCCATGTCGCGCTGCAGCTCTTTGTACGCTTTGGCCTTGTAGTAGGCCATTGCGGACTTCATGCCGGCCTTTTTCACCCGCTCAGCACGACCGGACACGGCGATGGTGTCCTGGAAGATTTGGCAGATGTTGGCCACGCGCACGGGTGGCGTTTTGGTGCTTGCCGTTGCGTCGTCGCCGTCAATCGCGGCGTTGTCCTTGTTCGGCGTGCGCAGGTTGTCGCGCTGCCATTCGTGGTACGTGTTTTCTGCCGTGGCCTTGCCGAAAGCCGAGATGATCGGCGTCTTTTCGGGATTGGTCATGGTGATCTTGTCGATCAGGTCTTCACGGACGTTGGTGCCCGCGTCGTAGCGGTCATAGAGGTTTGTGGGTTGTGCCATTTGTGGCTCCTTGAATCAACTGTTTGCGATGAACGCAGCAAGGTCGCTCAGCTTGGCCTTGCCGGCTTTGAACCGGCCATCAAGCTGACGTTTTTGCTGCTCGTTTCGCGGGACGGATTGCTTTTGCGCCGGCAGTTTTGGTGCGTCAGTGACCTTCTTGGTTACCGCCGCTTTTTGCTTGAGAAGTGCGCGATACTTCGCGGCGTCCTGCATCACCAGCACTGCTTTGGGGTCGTAGATCGTGCCCAGCACGTCCTTACCAATCCCGTAGTCCTTCTCGATGGTCTGGTAGATGTCTGCCAGCTTGGCCTTGTCGATGCCCTTGCTGCTCAGTTCTGTCCAGGCCGCCTGGAATTGCTGTTGCGTGGCCTGCTGCTGTTGCTGCTGCTGCAAGGCATGCTCGTGTTGCACGCGCTGCTCGATGTCGCCAAGCACGCCATGAATGGCTGCTGCCCGTTCCTTTTCCTGCACCCAGGCCGCGGGGTCCGTTTGGGCGAGCTGTGCCATTTCCGCGGGACTTCTCAGACCGGCGATGTGATGGATTGCTGCCTGTGCGTACTGCGCCTGACTCAGAAAATGGTTTCGGCCTTCTTCAAACTTCTGGCTTACTGCCTGCGTTATTTCCCGCTCCCGCGTTGACAACTCCTGCGTCTTGCGGGTGTAGTCCGCGTGTCGCTGGTAGCCTGCGATGAGTTCTTTTTCGTCCACCTCAATGGTGGAATCGGCCCCGTCTTCGCCTTTCACTGGGACTTTGAATTTAAGACCGCTTGGCTGCTCTTTGGCGTCTTCGGATTTCGGCTCATCGCCGCCATCGTCAGCAGGGCTGTCGTCATCTGCAGACTCTTCGGAGTTGTCCACACCAGTGGATTCGTCGGAGTGTTGTTGATCGTCCGTTGCGAGAGTCTCGGGGGCATCAGCCTCCGGGGTGCTCTCAAGAAAATCAACCAGATCCATGTCTTCGAGGCCTGAGGCTTGTTCGAGTGGCATGTTTCGTTCTTTCAGTCAAAACCACCCTCTTGTCACCCAGAGTGGCTGCGGCACGTCTCTCGACGGAGGCCAAATGGGCAGGGGACTACCCGATAACCTTGCGCAGAGCTCGCCGCGCTTTTGATTCGTTGCGTTCGTTGTCGAGGTCAATCTTGTGCTGTGCGAGCTTGCCGGCCTCAATGGCGCCGGTCAGCATCCCCTCGAACTTGTCAGCCAGCTTGATGAGCTGCAAAAGCAGGCGCTGCCCTTCCACGTCTCGAACGGGGCAATCCTTCCACTGCTGGATGATCTGGGCCTTCAGGCCTGCGTGCGCGTTCTTGTAGGCATCGCTGTCCAGCAGCATGCAGGCCTCATGAGCGGTCTGAACCGCCTTGAAATCGGCTTGCTGGTCGCTCATGGCTGTAATCCTTGCTGTGACTGCTCAAACTGCTGTTGTTGCTGTTCGGCCTGGCTCTGCGCCCCGGCCGCAAGGGTCGTCTGACTCGCCAGCACTGCAGCATCAGTGCGTGCGCCGGCTGCAATTTCTGCCACGATGATCTTGGTTTCGTTGTCTTGGTCGATCTTGTAGCGGTCGAGCTCCAGCTGCCGCAGGGCGATTTCTTGAGCGTTCTGGTCTGCCAGAAGCTGCCGCTGTGCATCCCGCTCATCATTGGAGGCCTGCAAGGTAAGCTCGTTCTCCTGCTCTCGCTGCTTGGCCTGGGCGTCGAACTCCATGCGCTCCCGCTCAAGCTGGCTCGTTGCCTGGAACTTCTGAGCGTCGGCCTGTAGCTTCTTGTCGGCAATGATGACTTGCGGATCAGGCGCCGGCGGCTTGGGTTCTGGCTTTTTGTCGCCCGGGTCCATGAAGAAATCACCCACATTCTTAAAGCCGGCGTTCTCCACCAGCTTGGCCTGCGTGTTGTAGACCTGCTTGGGCGACACCATCAGCTCTCCCCATGGGGATTGAGCAATCAGCGCCTGAGCCTGTCCAATGGCCTGCAGGACAACCGTCTGCTGCTGCGTGTCGCCGGTGCCCAGGCCTACATTGCTGGTCATGTCGTAGCTGTCGCGCCATTCGTTCGGGTCGTACTCCACGAACTCGCCTCGTAAACGCATGGCGATCTTCTCCATCTCGCCATCGGTCAGCAGTTTCAAAATGCCTTGAAACGTGGGTTTCAGCAGCACTTCAGCGAACACCCGAGCGATGAGCTTGATCCGCATCTTGGCGGCGTTCATCACCTTGGTTTCGTAGGCCCCGCCGCGGTTGATGCTGTTGGGGTCAAGGCCCTGGCTCTGCGGTGATACGCCGGTGCGCTTTTCCAGCATGCTGTCTTTGTATTCCAGCATGGGGAACATCTGCCCGCCAACCCAAGGCGTAATCATTTCCTGCACCGCATCGGCACCACGCATGCGGACAATGCCGCCGGCGCGAGAGTCTAGAAGGTCGTCAATGTTTGCAAGAGGTGCATTGTTGGAGTCCGTCAGCACCTTGGTGCGCGGGTTCAGCGCCAGCCGGCCAGAATCCACCATCTGGCGGGTCAACTCGGTGCTGAGCACCTGGAGGTCGCTAACAGCCTCGGCAATGCTCATGCCATCCCAGCGGTGCTGGATCAGGATGGGCGATGCGGTGGCGATTGGCACATGCGAGCACTCCTCATTGCTCAGAATCTTGTCTTTCAGACGGTAGATGCAGCGGCGCTCGGCTATGCCATCACCGTCATAGTCCATCAGGACGAACTCGATGCGCAGGTAGCCGCGTGTCATGGCCTCGTCGTCGGTCGAAAGCTCCTGATTGATGGCGGTGTCGTCAGCCGTACCAGCGCGGGTCTGGCGAAACGAGCTGTCTGCGCTCAACCCCGCCTCATCGGAGCTGTCCAGATCTTCTGCCGTCACGTCCTTGTAGCCCATTTCGTGGAGTTCGGACAGCGTTACAGCCATGTTCCGGCACACATAGGGGCAATCAGTCAGCAGTGGCGTGGTCCAGTCGCGTTTTACCAAGAGGTCTTCAGGCGGGAAGGCGTCCACCTTGATGGTGGTTTTCGACTCGTACCGGGCAATCCGGGCCTTAAACAACTGCTCACCCATGATGGGCTGGAGAGTCAGCGGGTCAATGGTGGGCTGCACCGGGAGCGGTTCTGCACTCTCAATTTCGGCATCGTTACCGCCCTCGGCCAGCAGCATGGTCAGCATTTCCAAGCTGGCGCCGTTGACCGGCTCTATAACCTTGGTGCGCCTTGTCTCTTTGCGCCACATGATGGCGCAGTTCTTGACCTGCAGCGCATCCTTGAAGGCTGTGTACAGGTTCAAAAATCCGTTGTTTTGCTTGTGAAAGACGTAGTTCACCGCGTCGGTGGCCTGCTCTGCGCCCTTTACGTCTTGCGCGCGGGTCGGCTCGAATACAACCGCCTTGTCCGTGCTGCAGAAAATGTCCAGCAGGTCAGGCATGATCCATTCAATGGTGTCCTGCACCTCGCTGGTGACGATGGAAGAAAGGCCCTCTTCCTCATTGCCGTAGGGCATGCGGAAATACTCCCGCATATTGCGCTCGCGCTGCTGCCCGAGGCGCCCCCACGTAAAAGCGGACGAATCCTCTTCCAGGGCCTGGAGTTGGCCCAGCAGTGTGTCATCGTCCATTCTCTTCATTTACTTGGCCTTCTTGGCGTTCTTGCGTGGCGCCTTGGCAGCGGCTGGAGCGTCTGCGGTGGGCTGCACCAGCGATGTCTCCACATGGTCAGCAGTGACAACGCTCGAAAGGTCAGACGCATCGGGCTCAGGGCTAGCTGTGGCAGCTTCGGCCGCACGCTCGATGGGCGATTTCTTTGGGAACGGAGGGCAGCCCACGACTTGCGAGCCATCGGGATACGTGTGAACCTGGTTCATAACAACTGGCTCTTCTGCCTGGTCTTTGCTCATTTCGATGCTCCTTTGTGTGAACTACGCCAGATACTTGCGCTTGTATTTGATCGGTGGCGGCGCCATGCCGGCCGGTGGTTGGTAGGCGACGCACATAAGGCCGAACGCATCGGCCCCGTGACTCGCCCAGTCATGCTCTGGACCAAGGCCAATACCCCGAACCTCGTCTCTTTTCTCGTGATACCAGCCCAACGCATCAAGTCCGGCCTGCGTCGATTCCTGATGAAACCGCATGGCCGGGAACAGCCTGCGCGCAGCTTCAATGCGGGCGGATGCCGCGCCCTTGCCCTGATTGGGGATGACGGTCACCGAGTAGCCAGCCGCACTCAGGGCGCTCTCATATGACACGTCGTAAACCTTGTCCTGCGTGCTGCCGTCATGAGGCAGCCAGATTTGGGCACGCTCCTTGGTGTAACCCCTCGACCGCATCCATTCCAGATGCGCACCTAGCGGCTGGCCAACCTGCTCGTAATAGTCCAGCACTCTGATTTCCAACCCGATGAACTGTGCCGCCCACAAAGTGAACGCATCAGCCCTGGCGCCCGTACCGCCTATGTCGGCAAACAGGCGGATTGTCATCAGTGGATCGGCCGGCACAAACCCGATTCGGCCGGTCGCCTTGGCTTCAGTGAGGTGCTTGGCGAAGTAGGCGCCCTCCAGAACAGAGGCAAACTCGCCTTCCCAGATATGCGGGTACTGTTCAGGCCGCTCTTCCAAATCCCGTTGCCGCTCGCGCTCCAGCTTGGCGGGGAACTTTGGGTTATCGCGCCAGTTGCACTTAACTATCTTGATCCGCGGATCCGAGGAGCTGGCAAACCGCTTCTCAACGGCCGCCGTCTTGCGTTTCCTGTTCCAGGTAACCCAAAGCTCTGCATTCCAGTCGTCGCCCTCTTCCCGCAGCGTTGGGATCAGTGTGGTGAATGCCTCATCAGTGACCGGCTCGGCCTCGTCAACCCAGCAGATCAGGATCCGGCCCTTGGATTTGATGCTGGCGATGTTTCTGTCCAGGCCCGCAAAAGCGAACTGGATCATGCCGTCACGGCTCTTTATGTACTTGTCGCCAATCTCGTAATAGGCGGCAAGGAATGGTTCTTCCTCAATGGCCCGCTTGCACTCCTCCAGGGAGCTGTCCTCAAGCGAGTTCATGAACTGCCGGCCGCAGAGCAGAATGCCCTTGATGCCAGCCTTGCCGTAGATGTAGCCGCGGGCCGCGATCATCTTGGCAAAGCTGCGGGTCTTGCCCGAACCCCGCCCGCCCTCAGCTCCTCTTACATCTGCCTCACCCTCGAATACCGGAATGAGGACCGGGACAATCTCAAGCTGTACGGCTGCCAAGGGCTACCAACTCAATGCGAGTCACGGTTTCAATTGCGCCGCCGTTGCCACCGACGTGCTCCGTGCGGTTCAGCTTCGGTGCAGCGAACTCGGCCAGCTTTGCCAGCAGGTCCAGAGCCTTGCCTGGGTCCGCCTTGTCCGGGTCGCCACCGCCGTCAGCAACGGCCAACAGCCACTTACCAACGTTCTCGCCGTTGTCCTCGAGCAGCCTGGTTACCGTCTCGCGGAATTCCCTCGTGGCCTTGTTGACCGCTCCCTTTGGGCGGCCCTTGCCGGCAGCTGGAGGCTTACGTTTCTCAGTATTGCGCACTACTTTAGTGCTGGACACCGCCTTTTTCATGTTCGTCCTTTCGGGGCCTCGCGGCTTATCCATACCCCATCAGACTTACCCTCTCGGGCTGGGGTGGCGCTGTTCTCGCTCGCGTCCTGCTTGGCACTGAGTGCGAGTGCTGGAAAATCCGCCAGGTTTACCCGCCTGGCGCAAGCGCTGGACTTGCTTGATGTCTCGGGTGGGCGTTAAAAAGCCCGCTGGTTGAGGGCGGGCGGCTCATCCTCTAAATAGAGGGTGTTAGTTGGTTTCTGCAGGCATACGATGGCCGAATAACGGGGGATCGGTATGCCGCACTTTTTACTGAGCTTTCGCATCGAAAGCGACAGCACCTATCAGGAACGCTATGACTCTTTGCAAGAGACACTAGACGGCATCGCTATCGGCACTCCGTGGAAGGAAACGTCCTCGGTCTGTATTTTTTCCGCCGCAGGGACGGTGGAAGTAGTGGCTGACCATCTCTACCTAAAAAGCAAAGTCGCCACTCGAGATCAGCTTGTAGTCATTGATCTCGATAACAGAACACACCGCCAGTACGGGTGTAAGAACCCAGCCTTGCTTAAGGCGAATTTGGGCTTCTAGGAAGCACGAGAAAGCAAGGCGCGCCCGCAGGGGCTGTTTGAACACGGTTTCGCTATTAAGGTCTACCGTTCAGGACTAACCTGATTGGGCAATTCGGCATGTAGTCGAGGGCGAGAAAGCCAGCGCTTTCTGCGAACTCAGGAGCAGCGTGCGATTTCCTTTATCAGCGTAAACGGGTTTTGATTGATTGCTGAGCCCGGCTCACGCAATCGTCCATGAAATTGACCAGGCGCCGGCCCGTATGACCGTACCTCAGATTCGTCTCGCCAGTACTGCGGCAGGTGTTGCAAGCCCTACCCGATAGGGCAGGCGTCCCAGCAATTGATTGGTATCGCCGTCCGTGGCAGGTCCGACAGACGTTGGACAGCCACCATGCGATAGCCGCGGTGGCGACTTCGCCCGCATGTTCGACATTCCACCTGCCTGCCTGCGCAGAAAGCTGCTCATGCACGCTTGAAAGGCTTTTTAGGCCCATCTGCAGCAGTCCTGTATCGCTACCATTTGGCGGCATACCAAGGCCGTCAAATTCTGTGCGTAGGCGCATCAGTGAGGCACCTAGGCGGCTTGAACTCCAGCCGGCCGCGATCAGAACGTCCGCCGCACTGGTTTGGCTGTCCTCGCGCGTCTCCATGCGAAGGTTCGCTGAATTCACTGAGCGTGAATACGTTTCCTCGACGGTGGGTTTATCCAGGGCTTCTTGCATTGCGGGATCATCCGCCCGAATGGCATTCGTAATCCCGAAAACATGTACTTTAGAGCCACAGGAGTAAGCTGTATTCCTCTATTGGAGGAAGCCATGACTAAACCCGTGAAAACCGCTCAGGAGTTGAATGACCTCGTGGCCCAACTCGTCAATCAGATACCAGAGTTGGTTGACGATCTAAACAACCAGCCAAATCTGCACGTCATCCCAAGTCCGGTTTACTGGCATGAGCGTGACGAGGAAGGCTGCAATTGGAACATTGCTGGTGGCAGGAATATTGGCCCATACACTACCGCCATTGTCGGAATCGTCGGAGACCTACGCCGCAAGTTTGATATCGCCGAATGATCTCGCAGGGACGGACGACATGATTAAGTCAATTCCGCGGTCCTCTCCCCGTTCCGCACACTGCCCCGGGTCATAGGCAGTTCCGGCGTGAGCCGTTGCCGCCAAAGTGCCAACAGGCGCTCCCCGTCGGCATGCTTGGGCTCTACGTTAGAGTTTTTGTAGCCCGCCAAGGTAGACACCGGGATAAAAACGGCCGCGCTGACGGCCTCCATGGTCATCCCGGCTTTACTCAGGTCGTCCATGACCTTCCACCAGTCAACGCGCCGTTGTGGGTCAAGTTCCATCAGACAAGCTCCCGCTTTTCGGCCTTAATCCGCTCGCGGGCGCGCATGGTGTGGCGGATCGCGTCGGCGACTTGGTGCACCACCTCCTCATGGTCAATGCACACCGGAACATAGTCCGTGCGCCTGTCCTCGCTGTACGCCTGCCGGTTGCTGCTAAGCATGTCCTCGACAGGTTCGACGTGTAGCGCGTTCTGACTTTGACTCCAGAGCAGCACCCAGAAGGCTGAGCGTTGCAAAGGCCCACCTTGTGAGGGCTGTACGGGCGACAAGGCACGGGTGGGGCTAGTGGGTGTGTTCATGATCTTCCCGGTTGGAGTAATCGACATAGCAAAAGTAAAAGGGGCGACTGCTTGAGCGGTACTGCATGGTTGCTTTGTTGAACCAGAGGGAGAGGCTGAAGTTTTGAACGCCGTCTTCGCGCTGCTTCATGAGCTCCAGCTTTGCATCCCGCTCCCCGGTGTTGTCTGGTTGGGCCTCATCCTTCTGGGCTTTCCAGACGCTGAAAATGTTGTCCACGCCGTTGGTGAGATGGCCGCTGCCGGCGACATCCATCTTTCCCGGGCCTGCGGTTTCGTCGCGGCCTTTGCGCGGGTGGGCAACCAGGTGGACATGCACGCCGTACTGTTTGGCGAAGCCGCAGAGCTTGGCGATGGCCTCTTTCTGGGCGGTGTTGGCGCGCGGGCCGTCATCGGGCACGTCGGTGGTCATCAGGCTGTCAATCACGAAGTGCGTTGACCCATAGCGGCGGTGGGCGTAGGTGAAGACTTCCAGCAGCCGGTCAATCTTTGCCATGCCCACTTGGTTGAAGACCCAGCACTTTTCGGCCAGCCAGTTGCCCACGGCATCGATGTACGGCACAGAGGGGCGGTCTAGGCCGGTGGCCTGTTTGACCATGCGCTTGAGCTGACGGGCGGGTTGCATTTCTCCCGAGAACACGGTGAACACCTCACCCTGCTTCATGAGGCCGAGTGACACCTGCGACAGCAGCATGCTCTTGCCATGGCCGTTGATGCCGGTCCAAAGCGTCACCTCACCGCCTCGGAACTCAAACCACGCGAATTCCTGGTCCAGGCGCAGGCGCGGCGGCCGGGCAGCACCCTCGACGGGGTAAAAGCTGGCCTTCACGTCGCTGATGAAGTCGGATATAGCCCGCAATTCTTCCGGGTCCATCGACTTGGCCGCGTCCAGCACCTCGATGAAGTCGGAGCGTTCACAGCCCTTTTGGAGCATGTCGTTCGCGTCCTTCGCCTCGTAGGTGTACTTGGCGCGGCGGCAGCGATCAGGCCCCAGGCGCTGGATGACTTCGCGCGCGCCCTTCTCGCCGGATTCATCGCAGTCGTAAAAGATGATGATTTCGCTGAATCGCTCCAGGCGCTCCCAGTCGCTTTCGATCCACTGGTGATTGCCGGCGCCAGCATTGCAAGACAGCGCTGGTATGCCCATCTGGTGCAGCGTCATGGCGTCGATCTCGCCCTCGGTGATGGCGATGGTCCGCTGCTTGGGGTCAATCAGGTGCCAGCCGTACAGGCAGGGCATGGCGTCGGCTTCTTGCCGCATGTCCTTTTTTTCGTCAATGTTCCGACTCTTGCCGTTGATGTACTCGCCCGACTCGGAAAAGTAGGGGAACAGCGCGTAGACCTTTTCCCCGCGCTGCTGCTCGACCACCTTGAACGCGGCGATGGTTTCGGCAGTCAGCCCGCGGCTGGTCAGCCATTCGAGCGCCCGGCCCTGGGCCAGCTTGCCGCGCGGCTTTTCCGGCTTGGTGTAGACCTTCGGCGGCGGCTGGTTCGCCGGCATGGTGTCCCGGATGCCCAGGTATTCGGCGGCGTCCTTCATGGCCTCGGGCAACGTGTCGCCGCGCACTGCCATCCAAAGGTCCAGCATGTCGCCGCCCTTGCCGCCGTGGAAATCCTTCCACACGCCGCACTTTGCGCCCTGCACGCACACGGACAGGCTGTCGCCTTCCTCACCGTCAACGCTGCCCACCTTCCACTCCCGGCCCCGGCGCTTCCCGTTGGGCAGCAGGTAGGTCGCCAAGCTCTCGGCCTGGCTGGCCATGCGGTCGGATAGCTCTTTGGCGTTCATGCGGCCGGGCCTTTCCCGGGGCAGTCTTCACGGTCGCAGCTGTCGAGTTCCAGCACATCAGCATCCGCCACGGAGTCGTAAAGCACGAATCCGGTGAACACCAAACGCGGGTTGGGGATGCCGAACACCTCACACAAGGCGGGGTGCTGGATGATGAATTTCGCGCCGCAGGTCGCGCAATCGTGGGTGATTTCGGCTGTCACGCTGCCACCTCGGCGGCCACACGCTGGCGGTTTTTGAACTGGTGCGCGGTGTGCGCGTAGCACCCAAAATTAGCGGCTTCGTGGACGTTGTCGAAGCCGGCGACCTTGCACCAGTCGGGCACTTCGGCCCGGGTGTCCGTCACCGCGATGTCGGTCCAGCGCTCGCCGCGCAACCAGCTCGCCGGCAGTGGGTTGAAGCTGTTGTCCTCCCTCCAGGGCCAGCGGCGCAGCGCGGCCAGCATGCGCTCCTGCAGGTCGGCATCGGGTGCCAGCGCAAGCCATGCCTTCACCGCGTCCTTGCGGGCGTCCTTCCGGCGGTATTCGGTGTACCACTCGACAAACCCTGGCGGATCTTCCGTGCCGGACTTCGGAGTCTTCACACGCTTGCCCCCCTTGGGGGGCGTAGAGTTATCTAAGACATATCCCTTAACCTTTTCTTCTCCTTTCCTTTCCTTTTCTTCTCCTTGTCTTCTCTTGGACTCTGTATCAGTGTCTGTCACAGGATTAGGCACAGGCGCTGTGACGGCAGGCTTAGCGGTCAGTGACTGGACCTTTAACTGACCCTGTTGAACCTTTAAGATCTCAGCGGCGTAGTGCGCTTTTTCGCTGTCGCTGGTGGTGGCGTCCATCTTTTTGGTGAGCCCGGCGATGCGTGCATTTGCCGTTTTGCTGCGCTGCGCCACCTTGACCGCCAGTGCGTTGTTGACGCCGTCCGCCACGGTGGGGTGATAGAGACGGCCATCGCTGCATTCCGCCCACCCGTGCAGGGCGATGGTCTTCACCTTGAGCCAGCTCTTTATGTCGCGGCCCAGTTCAGCCAGGCGACAGAGCGAAACGTCATCGCAAGGCAGGCTGCCGGCCGGAACTTGGTCCCAGGCCTTGAGCCATAGCGTGACGCCCGCCCGCCACTCGGCATCATTGGCCTGGGCGTGGAAAGTTGAACCGAACAGCTTGGCGCGAAAGATCGGCACATGCGGGAAGTCCCGCAAGTCACCAGCCACTGGAGTGAGGGGCGCAGTCATTTGCCATGCCCGGGTTTGAAGTTGTCGTATGCGGTCATCCAGCGCGCGGCAGATACCGAGCGCAGCCGGATGCAAAGCCAGGCAAACCGAACCGGTGCCGGAAGCAGGGTCCACAATTGCACGCGGTCAATGTCGGAGAATCGGGCGACCAACGCGCGGAAGTAGCCCTGCCAACTCCCTTCGTGAGCTGTCTGTGAGGTGGGATGCATCTCACCCCCTTACGCGAGGGACTGAATCAGATTCTCAATATCCGAGGCGCGCCAGCAAGTAGTGCGCTTGGACAACTTGACGCCGGCCGGGTAACGGCCGGATTTCACACCAGCCCACCAGGCGCTGCGTGAGACTGGAACCCTAGCAAGCACGCTTGGCAGTCGAAGGAGGGTCTCGGGTTTGTCCGAGGGAGGATTTTGTCGGCTTGGCATTTCTAACCTTTTCTAAAGGACTCGATAAAAGCCAAAACCCGCCACAGCCGGAAAAAAGATCGACAACCAGGACCACCCGGGACGGGGTAAGCCCATGCTGGACGACCAATTTCCTGCCGTGGTATCCTCATAAACGTCGACCAGACGGGTATCAGGATTCAGGTTTTGGTACTCAAGGAGCCGCCTTTGTGCATTGCAACTGCACACTGGTGGCTTCTTACTTTTCGGATTCAATTGCAACCTAATGGCTGTTCTTGTATCCAGTGCTCATGATAATCACGTATTCGAAAACGCTGCGGGATAACGCTGTGGATAACCGGGGGAAATCGGGTGGGAATGTGCCGGGAAGTCGTGGGTAACTTTCCTTGATTTCTAGTTCTCATGCGGTTTTGACCTAGTACCTGGTTTTTCGGTGTGCTCACACAGCCGTATACGGCGACGGTGTTGTCCACTGCCACGTCGGTGTGCAGGGCCACGGTCACGGCGTGGTCGCCAGCGATCTTCAGCGGGCCGTTGGGCATGCGGATCTGCGACTTCACGACAGGGAAGCCCTGCTTGGTCAGCTCGGCCGAGATGTCGTGGTTGGTGACGGAGCCGAACAGGCGGCCGTCAACACCGGCTTTTTGCGTGAGCTTGACGGTGGTGCCGCCGAGCTTTGCGCCCTGGGCTTGCATTTCGGCCAGCTTGGCGGCCGCAGCCTTTTCGAGTTCGACGCGCTTGGCTTCGAATTCGGCCTTGTTGGCTTCCGTGGCGCGGCGAGCGCGGCCCGAAGGGATCAGGAAGTTGCGTGCGTAGCCGTCTTTGACCTTGACGATTTCGCCCAGGTTACCGAGGTTCACGACTTTGTCGAGAAGACTGAAAAAACTTCGCGTCGTGTCGATGTCCTTGTAGTCGATAGCGTTCTGCATGTACTCGACGCGGATCGGCGCGGCAAAGAAACTCTCCTTGTGGTTGAGTGACATGTCGTCCATCTGGTGGCCGCCAGCGGGTGAGCTCTGCTGGTTCATTTCGACTCCTTTGCCAAAGAGTTTGCCGTCGAACGCCCGCCAAAATCCGGGACAAATGTGCCTGAATTCGCCGATTTCCCCTTGGCGAGGGTCTGTTTGAGGTTTTGGTCAGTGGGTGAGCTCATGCCCGCCAGTTTGGTCAGGCCATAACAGCAAGTCTTGATGAAGCGTTTCACCATTTGGCGATTTCGCCGAATTGGAGTAAGAGCAACCATTACCGGGCACTCTCGGGAATGACGAACGCCCGCTCCAGGCCGAAGTACTGCAGGCGTTTGTGCATCGAGCCGGCGACGTGGGCCTGGCGCCGGAAGATCAGTTCTGCCGCTGTGACGGAGCCGTGGGGGTCAGGAGGTAGGGCCGCCGCGGCCCGGCTGAAGTGCCGAGCTGCGGCTGCCCAGTCGCGACGATGGACGGCGTCTACCGCTTGAGCTGCGTAAGTGGGTTGAGGCTTGTGATCGGCGCCCTGTACCGTGCTGGATTGATTCATGCTGCCAAGGTCCGTAGTGAACGATGGCTGGATTTGAATTCACCCAGGTATCTCTGTCATCACCGGTTTGCTACTCGCAGCTAGCAAACAGGCCTGTTTGCATGGGAGAGAAAGCAAACCGGTGTACTAAACCACCTGCCAAAACGCCCGGGGGTGATGGCCTGCCGGCTGATCCACCAGTTCATTCGCTGTCTCAACTTCCACTAACGTTTCGGGTGGAGGCCCTTTGAGCCATTCTTCAGTGATGGTGTCAATGGAGACAGTGAGTCCAGAGCCATCCGCGAAGGAAAATTCATGAGCGATAAGTCGGCAATAGTCCCTGGCGAACCGAGATTTGATGTTTTTGTACTCAGCAGAATGCGTTAACCATTTGGACCAAATCCATTTGCGAGCTTCAGCATAAAGGGCGATACGGGACGCAAGTCCATTGACCCGACCAAGCGCCCGCGCGTGGTCAGCAACCGATTTGACGTCCGAACCTGTTGCATTCAGAAATTCTTGACCACTCATCAGCTCGATACCTTTGAGCACACTCATCCATCGAACGGCCTTGTTAACAGAGGTCCACATGTCATCCCAATTCCCGGTCTGCTCACAAAGGTATCGAGCTGATGCTGCATCCGCCCAAATCAAACGCAATAGTGGCATTGCCGCATCAAGGTCAATTTCTTTTCCAAGCTGTAGCCATTCAGAATGATCGAAGCTTGCCATTTCATAAGCAATCAAATCAATTCCAGATTCATCACCAATCATCTGACCGAAGTAAGAACTCGCCGGGCCAAGCTGATCCTCAAGTTCAAACCACTCGTAAAAATTGACGCAGTACTCTTGCGCCTCTTCCGCCAATGCCAACGCTTCTTCGGATAAATGTTGAAAGCCACCTGCCCGTCGATCTTCTCTTGCACTCCAATTTTCACCTACCCTTACAACCTCAACGCGCTGTGCGTCCGGGAACGAGAAGAGAGAAGTAATTTCATTGCTTTGGAGCCAACCATTCAGGTCCTGGCCCAATACAGTCGCTGTATACCAAGGGCGAGTCTCTGTAAGTATTGCGATATTTTCCGGATCAGCAGACACGGCGGCAACACTTTCGCGTAGTTCGCGCGTAGCCAGACATGAACGGTAGTCATCGAAGAAATCCCACACCGCGACGGTACGCAGGAGCGAGTGGTTGGAAATTTTATTGCTAGTAAGTGAAAGAATGTCCAGAAACCTCGCATGCTCCCAAGCTGCACGCGCAGCCCGAGAAACAGCAGCGCGCACGTCGTGCTCGATAGCGCCGGCCCGCATAGCCTGCTCCCGGGTCAATACCTCAAGACATGGATCCTTCCCAATGATCAACATTGCTGCTTCAGCAATAGACACCCTCGTAACGCCAGACCATGGGGATAGCTTGGTATTGCCCTTCATGTTTCCGCACTCCCGGGACGAGGCCCTTTTAGCCAGACCTCTACAACTTGCTTCTGAGTGACTTCAAGCGGCCGCCCGGCGGCCGTCTGAAACAGCGTCGGGACTTTTGGCACGACGTAGTCGCGAGCAAAAGCTGCTTTCACATTCGCGTAGTTGGACTGACCGATCCTTACCCACTCATTCCACGTCCAGTCCTGGGCGGCGTACCGGGTCGAATTTCGAATTTTCAGAGCATGAGCACTTATCTCCGCACGCGTTGAAACTCTGACTTCTGTTTTTCCATCTAATGATGTCTTTGCGCCTGTTGATCGAAGGGATTTTGCATTCGCAAGCGCCGCGCTAGCTTCAATCGCGCTTGTTATCCCGCTCCCCGCATCGGAATGTATAGCGGACAACACGGCCGAATCGATCTCCCGGAGGCATAGCAAGCAAAGAAGTTTACGAACAATTTTTCTCTCGAACTCCGACGCTCCATGATCGCGAATCAACTGTTGAAATATCTTCACTACCTCAAGTGAGTCAATTTCACTTGAATCCCTTTTAGCCATTGGCTCACCGAGGTTGTTCACAAAGGTAAGTCTGTCCCAGGGTATGGCCGCCCTCATCTCTTTTATCTCTTGCTTGGCGTCTTTGATGAGCTCTTTCCACTCTTCTTTGGTCAGGGAGTGCGGCTCATCAAGGTCGTACCAAAACTCTTGTGCTGCATCGGCTGCCAAACTCAAAAGTCGACTAGCGTCTGCGTCATCTCTGAACAAGACCGGCTTTCCCTTGATATCCACAAACTGCCGCCTACCGTTGCGATCAAAAACCTGTGGCTTTTCCTTCGCGAATAGGCTCAGATAAGGATCGAAAAACTGAAACCATATATCTGCTGCGAGATATGCCTGAAAGTACTCTTCCGCCTTCTTCTTCGAAGCGGCAACTTCCTCTGGCGTGCGAGCGAGCCACTTCTTATGGAAATCTGACATTGACTTTGCCAGAGGTCCATTAAGAAATTCGGGATCATCGGCCGGATGTTTCGTTCGTTTGTTCATGTTTTGTTGCAACCAAGGAGGATGTTTTGAGCCCGAGAGATAACCTTAATAATTAAAGGCTACTTGACCAGCCGCAAATGCCCGTAGCTTTCGCCAATAGGGGCAAGCTGCCACGCGTAGTAGAAGTTTTCTGCCCCATTGTCACGGCGCGCCCCGTAACCTTGGCAATAGCCAACTCTATCGCCATCACTTATGTACGGGCCGTTGTCCATACACACGCGGTAGTAGCTGTATGCGCCCGTGATCGTGACTAGTTCCCCTTCAGTCTCATCGTCACGCCAAACCGCAACACGTTCCCCCTCCGCAAATATCGCTGAGGCGGCGCGGCGTTCCGCCATGACTTTCTCCGCACCAGGGAAGTCAATGCAATCGCCGAATTTTTCATCCTCGATCAACCTTGCAAGACACCTGATCAATGCGCTCCACGCTATTACCTCGCCGCGCGGCCCATCGTACTTGGCTCGCTGTTCCTTGGCATCCTCCAAGACCTCTTCAGCGTCTTCTACAGACACATAGAAAATCGCTGTCAAGTTAGACAGTATCCTTGCCGCCTGCTCTGGTCTGAAACATTCGAAGACCTCCCGCCGCGCATAGTTTCGCTGGATTGTCGGTGTCAGTTGCAGTTGAATCGGGCCCACATTTGGTGCTGGCTTTTTCGCTGTCGTCGCCGCCGACTCCATAACGGCCAGCACCCGTTTTAGGGTGTCCGGTTCATTGCCCAGAAGGTGTTCTATCGCTTCGCGCATAGGGTGTGAGGACATTAGTTGCTCCTCGCTTGCCGCGTGCACGCCAATTCACCAGTTGCCCTTTTGAGGAAGGTCTGAAATTCCTCATGGTCTTGAGCCATCCGGTATCGCATCCATTGAACCCTAGCCGCGGGTGTTTGACTCCAGAGCGCATGTTCGTAAGCGCAGCGAGCCGCGAAGAGCCTTGCCGGTGCTAGCCCCTCCCCTCGTTCTGCGGTCACTTCCCTCCATACCACCCACCAATCACCGCTCGTCCATACCGACATAGGCCCTTTGATGCCGTCAGGCCGGCAGCGCTGAAGTGAGTATGAAAATCCGCCAGCGTGCCAATCTTTGCCACGTCGCCCTGTCGGCCATTCGAGTTTCTTGGGAATAAGACCTTCATCCGAGAGCTGGGCTGCAGTGCCCTCCCATCTTGTGCGCTCGCGAGGAGTTACCTTAACGATCAATTCGCGCTCATCAATCGCACGGAGTGCTTCTTGGGGAGACGGTTCATTGGTGAGATACTTACGGGTAGCCATGATTCACTCCAATCCAGTGAGTTGTGGTCAGACGGTCAGGGTGTTCCACCACCTTGGCCGTCGTCTTTTGCGCCCTGCTTTAACCGCTGCAGGGCATGGCGGTTATTCCTCTGGCAACTTCGCTCTGTCTATCTTTTGACGCACCCAGGCGGCGCCACCTAACTTGGGCAGTTTTTCCCGCTGCTCATCAGTCAGCTTGATGGTTACGGGCTGCATAGCCTCGCTAAATCCTTTTGGCTTGCGCCCTTGCCCTCTTCCAGGGCCACCACGACCGGTTAATTTTTCCATTGTTTGATGGTAATACTACCATTCAACCATCACAAGCCACTTGGAATGTGTTCCGACGAACGGTAGGATTGCTCAGTGTTCGGTTATCCAGGAGCAAGCATGGAGATTGAATTTGAGCGAGTAGCGCTTTACGAGGAGGTGTGGTCCACCCCCTTAACCAAGCTCGGTGAGAAGTACGGCATGTCGGACAACGGCATCCGCAAGGTCTGCAAAGCGATGAATATTCCGCTGCCCAAAGTGGGTCACTGGGCCAGGGTAGAGGCCGGTCAAGATGTGGCCAAGACCGAGTTGCCGGCCGAAGCAGAGGTCACCACATTTGTTAGCCGACCACCTCCACCGCCAAAAATCGAATTCAAACGAGAAGAGGATGCAGCCTGGCTTAAGGAAAAACTTGCGTTTGAAGAGCGGACAGAGAATCAAATCGTCTTCGAGGCTCAGCCGGCTCGCTGGCATAGATGCCTTATTCCTATTCGGGATGCCTACAGGGCTGCAGCTAAAGACCATAAGAAACAGCTTGCAGCGCGCGATGCAGACAGAATCCGGCGGTCAAAGTTAGCGAAGCCTGGGGTTGATCTGGGCTCCCTATATTGGAGGGACCTGGATGCGGGAATTCTCCTTCACACTCATAAGGCGAATTACCTCCGCGTTTCCTCTTTGACGTACGAGCGCGCCCTCGCAGTTGTCAATGCCCTATTCTTTGCCGCAGAGAGACGAGGCTGTGACGTTGGTGTTCACGATGAGCATGGGCGTTTTCATATCGATCTGGAGAAGACCACGCTGTATTTCGCAATTCGGGAGCGGCAAGATAGTGAGTTAATCAAAAAGCGAGAAGCCTTCTCATTCGGCTCACAGACCCAAAAGATTCCAACAGATCGACTGGCACTCGTTATGGGCCTCTATTCCTTTGACGGGTACGAACTGACAGATAAGGACTCGGCAAGAATTGAGACCCGCCTAGGCGAAGTGTTCACTCGTCTGTATCGCTCTGTCGTGAAGGAGCGTGAGGGAAGACGGGAAGACGAGGTTAAGCGGGCAAGAGAAGCTGTCCAACGTGTGGCCTGGGAGGCACTTCTTCGTCAGCGCGAGGAAGAGGCCAAAGTCAAAGCTGAAGAAGTCAAGCGCCGCGAAATTTTGCTAGCAGAGTCCATTACCTGGCATCAGGCCCAGCAAGTCCGCGCCTACGTCGCGGGTCTAGTCAGTCAGGCGGTGGATCCGCAGCAACCAGCGCTACAGGCCTGGAAATTATGGGCCTTGCAAGTAGCCGCGGAAAAGGACCCAACACCGGGACGCCTAGCAGCTCTGGTGAACTCTACGAACGAGGGAAATGGCCATGACCAAAAAGAAGACTGAAGAGAGGGAGATGCTCACTCGCGAGGGCGAAGTAACAGGGTGGCGCGCGGAGGTGTGGGCGCATAACTTTGTCATAGGCCAGGAGACGCGCCTTCTTGACGAGTATCAGAAGGCACCGGAACGGGATGCTAGGCCATCAATCACCGTCTTGGGCACTTTCTCCAGGGATATAAAGGGCGTGTCACAGGTTGATATTTTGTTGATGCCAGGAAAGCCAGACCTTGGGAAAGCGGAAATACTAAGCGTGGGGGTAATTCTCAAAGCCAAGCCCGCTATCGAAGCACGCGTTACTCTATCTGAGTCTGAGTATCAGACGGTCCTAGCCCTGGCCACAAGCGGAAACCTCCGTTATTTCTCCTGCGAGTTTCAGGCGCCACGGTACGGTAGCGCGCTGGTTTCCTCGCTGACGCTGAGCAGTCACAAACCTGTAGAGTAGCAAGCTCATGACTTCAGGTTGTCCAATGACACACCCACTGATTCTGACCATCGATATCGACAAGGAGGCTCGAGGCAACTACGTTGCCAGGGCGCATCAAAGCGGCGTGTTGGTCACAAAGCCAGAACTGTATGACAGCATCTCAACCGCAATCCGGCAAGAGGCACTAGGCATCCCACCAGGCTTTGCTCATTTCCTTGAATTCACCTATAACGGCATGTCTACTGGGACATATTTAGTAGAGGAAGTTCCAGGCAAGGCTGTCGAGTTGGCCGACAGGCTGGTTGCTCTGAATCATCAGATGCACATCCTGCTGGAAGATAAGGGTTTTAGCGGCGCATAGCAAAGCCACTGCCCGCTTGAAATTGTCACAACCCAGCGGCAAACTCAAGGCATGAACCGAACTCAGATCATGCTCGCGGTGGTGGAACTGGCCAAAACCGGCGGCACACTGGCACCGGAGGATGCTATCTCGGCAATCTCGGCAATGATCGACAAGTTAGACCCGGTGAGTGATTCCTACGAGCGCGATGTGGAGGCGCTGATGAAGATTGGCGCAACGATCTGGAGCTTGGCTCAGCGCAAGAGTTAGTTACCGCGGGCGCGGGTAGCTAGTCGGCTCACGCGACTATCCACTATCAAGATTCGGCGGTAGCACCGTGTTACCACCAGACAACCCGTCCACCTGGGCCCGTTTTAACTAAGCAACCCCGAAATTTCAAATTCGATAGGCGCCCCTGGTGGCGTCGGCCGCTGAACAAGCCTGTGGTGAGCACCGCAATGCGAGCAAATCAGAAAATAGTGTCCCTCGCTATGGTGCATTTCACCTTTGGGTGAAACCTTTCCACACTCGGGATTGAGGCATGTGAACAATTGCATGACCGTCACACCCAGCGAGCCCGGTTTTTCTGCAGTTGAGTTTCGACAAGGCTGCGCAAACCATCGGGCCAGACCGCCATGACATTTTCGGCTCGTGAAAGCGCATCGCTTAACTCCGCAGGGCATGGTTGGCTTCGTAACGCCAGTACATAGCATGCCCGCATCGATGAGAAGAGGTTGATCCTGGTGGTCAATTCCGTTACTTTATCGTTTGCCAGATATCGAGCAAGGCAAAGCCAAACGGCGTAGACGAAGATACCGAACGCCGCACCATGCGCACTCCCAATAGCGACAGCCGCACCCAAACCAATAAGCCACTTAGCGAGTGATTTACCCCACATCCAGGCCAACATTTTTTTGCTTGGAGGAATTCCCAACTCTCTTCCAAGAGAATAGGTCTCCGCGAAGATCATTTGCCGCATGAGCCATATCTCAAGTATGGGACTATTAGCCCACCAGCTTTGTTGATAGGCCCGACAACAATTCGAAAGCTCTTGGAGACTGGCGCTTTCGTCTGTTTCCTGTCTATGGTCTAGCTTATTTGTCGGCTGAAAATTCCATCTCCCAAGCGCCTTTCCATCGTCCGGATACCTCATCACGGTATAGCTTAGCCCTTCCATCAGATCGTCAACTCTGGCCCAAACACCTTCATCATCTGCGATCTGCTTCAGAGCTTCTTGCTTATCGCGCCATGCAAATGAGAGCTTCGCCAGAAAATATGAGTCGCATTTGATGGATGCGGCTAGCAATTCACGCAATATCTCATCTCGATATACCTGCCGCTCTGGGAATCTATTTTCAACGCATTCCATCAGCGTCACTCTGGCATCTCTTCTCAACTCTTCTTCGGTCGCCATCCTTAACCTCCTATAGCCCCAAAGAGCCGCGGTGCGATTTATTTTTGGTCCGTTACCAAGGATTTTTCATCAACCTGCACGATGTATAAGCGCCCGGTCCAGCGATCAAGCAGATAGATACGCGTGGTATCTGCGGAAATCGGAACAAGCTGCCAACGGACCATCCACGCAAATACCAGTAAGAGGATCACGGCCACACCGCACAAAGCGAGTTCTTTTTTGTTCATGCTGGGTCAGCCTACTGATCAAGGCGCCGTATTACTTGCGACCGCCAACGTATCGCCCACCCTTTCCGCCCCTGCCGGACCCGCCCACCCTCTTGCTGCCTTTGCGACCGGCCGCCTCGATGGTTGGCGCCTTACCTAAAGCGCTCAGGCCTTGAAGCGCGCCGCTCGGCACCTGCTGCGGCAAGATTTCCGCGGCCGTTGCAAATCCCGACGCCAACAAAGCTGCGATTGCGACTATCGTTTTCATTCTGGTCTCCTCTGATTCCCACGGGCCGCGCAGGTGCGGATCACTCACACTTAAACAGGACTTCGCTCTCAGGCCAGCGGCCGAGCGCGCCAGCTGGGATGTCCTTGTTGTACATGAACTTGTATTTTTTCCCCTTGGAGGTGCAATAGGCGTCGGCTTCCTGGATGGCCGCAATCTTGAGTGATTCAGTCGTCACGAGGAATGATCCGCCTTGCCTGGTGACTGTGTACATGTCATCACCTCGAGGGACAACGCCAGTCGTCGGAACAGCGCAGCCCGAGAGCATTGCCGATAGCAGCGCGAGCGCGCAGAACAGTTTCATGGTGTCTCCAGCCTTCGTCACAGATGGTGACAGGTGCCTAGGGCGGGCGCCTCCTCTAATTGGATGAGACGTATCGCGATACGCTGGCGCCTGAGTTACTGAGGTTCCGGTGGATGCTCAGCAATTGGCGTGAGCCAACTTGCGGCAGCTTCGATGGGCTCCATCGTTCGGTACTCGGTGTTCTTCCATAAATCCATTGCCACCTCTTCGAGCATCGCAAGATCGACGGTGGTCCAGCGCTGGTGCAGACGCTCTGCACATTGAGCGATCCATTGGGTTGGTAAAAGCGTTTCCATGGAAGAAATCTTATCGCAGAATACTGTATTTATGTACAGTATTTTGATTCAAAACATCTCCGCCGACGAGTACTTTTGCTGTATATTCATACAGTGATTTTCGATGTCTACATTCTCGGCGGCAAGGGTGGCGACCCGGTGGAGGCGCTGCGTGCGGGACCTAAGCGTGGTGAGTTAATCATCCGGAGGCGCTGGCCAGACGGCCCTCGCACAGATCTGCAGGCGCTCCTGTTGGAGCCGGGCACCCGCAATGAATTGCTACCGGCACTTTTGAACCCGACCGTTATTGCGATGAACAGCCTGGGCATGACAGTCGAAGGCACCACGGCACATCAGTTCCGCAACACAGCCAAGGCGAAATTCGAATATTCCAGAGAACGATGGTTGTGCAAGCCACCAGGCGCCAGGGCCGTCCTGGACACGGAAAAACTCTTGAAGCGGAGTGCTGCACGGCTCAGTCGTGCGCAGGCCAACGGGTTTGACCCCGCGCATGACGATGCGCCTGAGCCAAACGATGGACCTTTGATGTGACCTAGGCAGCACGACGCAACCGACTTCACCAGTTCGACAAGACACCTCATAAGTCTTGAAGACTTTAGTTCAAGGGCTGCAACGGAAGCAAGGCACAGATATCTTCCAACAATGCTAGCGCGCACCGTTTTTAAAAGTTGACTATGAGTGATTCGAGCTTTACCGCTGATGATGAACATTCCACGCGAAGTGGCCGGGCAAGCGTTGTCGATATGGTTGTGGCAATGGCATTGACCGCTGCCGCGGCGACTATCGTGTTCGTGTCCATACAGCTTTGGTAACGCGGTCTTTTCCTACAAGACGCGGGGCGGAGCTTGGTTAGATTCAGTAGGCGATTGCTGCAATCGCACCTCTCATCTGGAATTTCCAAAAAGGTTGAGCCCGGTTAATCCGGGCTCTTTTTTGTCCGTTTCCGCCAAGACAAAGAGCCGCCTTTGGGCGGCTTTTTTGTTTCTGCTTGGAGCCACATTAGTTGCAATGATGCCGATGGCATCAAAAAGCCATTCGCGCTTTGCATCTGGTAGCTGGCCGACGACTATCTGGTGATGGAGCGCAGCGAGTTCATCGCACGCGGGCAGGGCAAGAATATGGAGGAAGCCAACGGCGTGCGACAGCAGGTGGCCATCTGACCATCAGACCTTCTTTATTCGGGGGCCGTGAACGGATGCGGCAGAGTCGCCAGAGGGCTATGTGGTTGCATTCCCAGCGTAAAGTAGAACGTGGTGCCTTCTCCTGGCGCGGAGTCTGCCCAGACTTTGCCGCCGTGCCGCGTGACGATCTTGTGCACACTCGCCAGGCCGATCCCGGTGCCCGGAAAATCTGAACCAAGATGTTGGTGCTGGAAGGCGCTGAACAGCTTTCCGGCATGAGCCATCTCGAACCCGACGCCGTTGTCCTTGACATGGAAGATCAGTGTGCCATCAGGATAGCGTGCACAATCGACGGAGATCTCCGTGCGAGCTTGTCCACGCGTGAACTTCCAGGCGTTGTCGACCAGGTGATGGATGGCGAGCGTCAGCATAGCGGGATCCGCAGTGGCCTGAAGGTCGGCTTGAACATGGATGATGGCGAGGCGGTCGGGATCACGCTGCTGGCAGGCCGCAAGCGCGGCGCTGGCGATCGCGCTGATGTCCACCGCGCCACTCGCCAGATAGGGGTGTGAGAGACGAGCCAGGGACGCCATGGCATCCGACAACTCGTTGATCTTCTGCACGCCTGCCTGGATGCGTCCCAGGCAGTGGTCCTGCAACTCGCTTGCGCCGGGCTGCAAGGTGGTGCGCAACTTGCCGCAGAACCCGCCGATGGTAATCAGCGGCTGGCGCAAGTCGTGCGCCAAGGAGTACGAGAACGCCTGCAGTTCCTGGTTAACGGTTTCCAACTCCGCCGTGCGGACCCGCACACGCTCCTCCAGCCCCTCATTGAGGTGATGGATTTCCTTCTGCTGCGTCTGAACCTGGTTGGAGGTGTTGTCCAGGGCCCGCATCAGATCGCCGATTCCGCCGGCCGGATAGGGCGGCCCGATGCGCGCATCCAGGTCACCTTTTCTGAACCGGGCTGTGCCCTTCATGATCCGGCCCAGCGGACGGCGGACCCCCAGCTCCCCAAGCAACCAGGCAAGCAGCAGCGCCAGCAGCGCTGCGCCCACGACGCCAGCGAGCACGATCCGTGCGCGGCGCTCAGCGTCGGCCGCCAGGTCCTGGGTCGGCACGCCTAGCGCGATCAGGACGCCTGCATCCCATGGCGGCGGCAGCGCACCCAAGGCCCAGACCCGCCGCACGCCCGCCGGACCAACGAACTCGGCCGTATCACCGTTATGCCCGTTCATGGCGAATCGGCCGAGGGCGGAATCGGCTAAAGATTTTCCTGCCACGGGTCGGTTGGCGCGTGGCGCCCCGACGCGCGTGCTGCGGGAAGCCAGAACGATGCCAGCGCGGTCAAATATGGTAACGGCCGTGTCGGAATAGGGCTGTAGCCCCACGACCTCACGCGAAAACTGTTCCAGGTTGATGGAGGCAAGCAGCACGAACCGCACCTTGCCTTGCGGGTCGCGCGAGGCCTGGGCCACCTGCACCACGCCATTGCCCGTGAGGCGGCCAATGACCGGCTCCAGCACCGGCGCCGGGGACACCAAGGCCTGCTGGAAATAGACTCGGTCTGCCAGGTTGAGCTTGCGGCCGGTGCGCAGCGAGTCGCAGTGCAAGTCGCCGTTCGGCTTGATGGTGAGAATGCTGGTGTATTGCGGATGCTGCCTCAGCACTTCGGCAAGGTAGGCCGAGCAGGCGCCGCGCTCCTCCCCATCAAGCTCGCGGGACTGGGCAAGCCCGAACAGCAATTGGTGGGTGCCTTGAATTTTTGCCCGCAGTTCATTGCTTGCGGTGCGCGCGAGCGCGGCAAGGTTGTGCCCGGCCTGGGTGATGTCATGGTCGCGCTGTTTGAACAGGAAGCCCAGTGCGACTGTGGCCGGCAACAGCGCGGCGAGCGTCACCAGCAGCATGATTCGCGCCCGCAATCCCAGTGTCATGGTTGGTGAGGCCATGGCGGCGGCTGTGTGCCGGGCTTGAACAAGCACAGGCGTTGGGCGGCATTCATGTCGTGATGTAGAGCATCATGAACCAGTATGCGCCCATTGCGGCAGCGCTGGCGGCCTGTTTTTCCGGGCAATATGCGCACTCTCAGAGCCATCCCCTGAAAATTGTGTCGTGTTGTGTCATCGCTCGGCGCTGGCAGCCCCTCCTGCCACTAGCGGTCACCTCACTGTGAGCGGAAGATGATTTGGGCTTGGGTCACTTCTTTCCGTGCGTTGCGGAACATATGACTAAACCAACTTAAGGCGAATCCGGTGCGGCGATGGTTCCTTCGAACATCGTTTATCTGACCCGTGATCAGCTTCCCGGCGTTAGTACGGCCGGCCGCTCCACACTTCGTGCGCCACCTCAACCGGGTTGCGATGCCCATGCTGAGCTTGAGCCTTGATTGCCCACTCCGTCATCGGGAATTTGACAATGTCGCCGGCGGTGAGTTGCTGGATGGCCGTGATGAAGGTCCGGCGCCATTCTGTACTTGGGATCATAGGTGGGATGATTATTGGTGGGTATACCCCGGAGTATCCAGGCTTCTCGGCTGATTGCAAAGATGGATACCCTTAGGCCGCCTTCAACGGCACTACCTTGCCACCTTCCCGCAGCTTGTCCAGGTAGTCCGCCCAAGCTTGCATCATGTTCCGCCGCTGATTCAAATACTGAGTCCGGTTATAAGCCCGGCCGTTCGCATCTTTCACGGCGTGTGCAAGCTGGGCCTCAATGATCAGCGGGTCGATCTCCAGGCGCTCAGCCAACATGGTGCGGGCAGTGGCTCGAAAGCCGTGCCACGTATGAATGTCTGAGGAGTAGCCCATAGCGATCAACGCTGTGCGAACACTGTTTTCTGAAATGGGGCGCTCGTGGCTTCGCTCACCTGGGAACACCATTACACCCTGCCCGGTGTACCCATGGAGGCCTTTCAGAATCTCGATAGCCTGGCGTGATAGCGGCACCAGATGCGGATCACCAAACTCCTTACCGTCTTTGCCGCGCTTCATCCGCTCGGCAGGAATAGTCCAAAGAGCCTCTTCCAGATCAATCTCCGACCACGTCGCTGCGCGCAGCTCACCAGGGCGCTGGAACAGCAGCGGAGCCAGCTGCAGCGCCGCGCGGACGATAGGCCCACCCTTATAGAGCTTGATAGCGCGCAGCAGATCGCCGAACTCGACGGGATCCGTGATGGCCGCAAAGTGAGTTCCGCGGTAAGGCGTCAGAGCACCCTTGAGGTCGCCTGTTATGTCCCGGTCCACACGGCCGGTTGCAACCGCGTACCGCCAAACCTGCCGGCAGAGCATCAAGCCCCGGTCGGCAGTTTCAATGGCACCTCGCTCCTCGGTCTTGCGCAACGTGGCGAGAAGTTCGGTCGGTCCAATTTCTTTCATCCGCCGTTCCCCCACCCAGGGGAACAAATCGCGCTCGAGCTGGCGAAGCGACCTGGTAGCGTGCCCTTCGCTCCATAACGGCTTCTGCTTGTTAAACCATTCCAAGGCCACGACCTTAAATGACTCGCCGCTCGGATTGCCTGCCGTCAGCTTGGCCACCTTTCGGGCCTGGACAGGATCGATTCCGATTGCTTTCTGGGCCTTCGCTGCATCACGAGCATTTCGCGCGGCTTTGAGAGATACCTCCGGATAGCTGCCGAACGCCATGCGCCCCTCTTTCCCATCGCGTCGGTACTTCCAAAACCAGCGACGAGATCCGTTCGGCGCCACCTCGAGGTATAGGCCTCCGGAATCAGTAAAACGGGCGCGCGTGCGCTCTGGAGGGCACTGCGCGTTACGGCATTGAATTTCAGTCAACATGGGGAACAGAGTCCTTGAAAGCCCAGAAAACAGGCTTTGTTCCCCGCATTGTTCCCCCTTTTGAGCCGGGATGTCAACGAATCGTACTGGACGACTACAGACAAAAAAAGACCGGCTTCAGAGGAGAAAGCCGGTCTTTTTGGACTACTCTGGACTGTGCCAGATCGATATATGGTGGAGCTGGGGGGATTTGAACCCCCGTCCGCAAGCCTTGTTCGGGCAGATCTACATGTTTAGCGGTCTGATTTGAGTCTCGCCACCTGTGTCGCGCAGTCGCACGCTACACAGGACGCCAGCACCCTATTTTCTCGCCCCGGGTTAAGGTACCCAGCCCGGAGCCAGCCGATGAAATTATCTTTACAGCCGGGAGCGTTTAACTTGCGCTAAACACCCCTTGCCCAGCCCATCGGCCTGCTGTTGTAAAGCTCACTGGCAATTAAGCAGCGAGTGCGAAACGTTCGTCGTTTGCAGTTAGTTTGTTTGAATCTGTTTTACGAGCGCACTCAGCTCGACATGCACCACACCGCGTCCGAACCCACGTCGAAACCAATGCAGCCCCAGGAGGCCTAGTTTACGCCATTCGCAGCAAATTCAAGAGTGCGCCGGGAACGGCGATGGTCGCGTCGGCTTTCCAGCCTCCAGTGTCGGCGGTTTTACCCAGGTAGCCGTAAGCGGCTGCCACCGTAGGCATGCCGGCAGCTCGGCCAGCCACAATGTCGCGCTCGTCGTCGCCGACGTAAATACAGCGTTCGGGGGCGACATCAAGCTGGCGGGCCGCCTCCAGCAGGGGCGCCGGATGCGGCTTGGCGTGCGGCGTGGTGTCGCCGCTGACGATGGTCCGGGCTGTGTTGAAGAGCGGCATCGCCTTGGTCAGCGGGACGGTAAAACGGGCTGATTTGTTGGTCACCACGCCCCAGTAGAAGCCAGCCCGGTCGATGTCGGCGATCAATTCGGCCACGCCGTCAAACACCGTGGTGTGCTCGGTCATGCGGGATTCGTAATTGCGGAAGAACTCTTCCCTGAGATCGGCAAAACGGGCATCGTCCGGCGTCAGGCCGAAGGCAACGCCAATCATGCCGCGCGCACCCGCGCCCGCCATGGGTCGGTAAAGCGCCAGGGGGAGCGACTCCAGCCCCCTGTCGGTTCGCATCTTGTCGGCCGCGGCGCCCAGGTCGGGCGCGCTATCTATCAGTGTGCCATCCAGGTCGAACAGCACGGCAGCGATGTCTTGGAACATGTCGGGAGTGTGAATTTTTGAGGGGGTCACCCGGGATTTCAGTTTTTCTGGGTGGCCAGCAGGTAATTGACGCTGGTGTCGGCGCTGAGCCAGTAGTGGCGCGTCAAAGGGTTGTATTCCATGCCGCGAGTCTGTTGCAGCGAGAGCCCCGAGGCACGGCAGTAGCCGGCCAGTTCGCTGGGTTTGACCAGTTTGGCGTACTCATGGGTGCCGCGGGGCAGCATGTTCAGCACATATTCCGCTCCTACGATCGCAAACAGAAAGGCCTTGGCATTGCGGTTGATGGTGGAGAAAAACACATATCCGCCAGGTTTGACCATTGCCGCGCAGGCTTTGACGATAGACGAGGGGTCAGGCACGTGCTCCAGCATTTCCATGCAGGTGACAACGTCAAAGCTACCCGGTTGCTCGGCCGCCAGCGCCTCAGCGCTGATTTCCCGGTATTGCACGCCCTCGGTCTGCGCTTCCAGCGCATGGAGCTGGGCGACCTTCAGCGCCTTGGTTGCCAGRTCTATGCCCAGGACTTCCGCGCCTTTGCGGGCCATGGAATCGGCCAGAATGCCGCCGCCGCAGCCCACGTCCAGCACGCGCAGGCCCTTGAGCGGAACCTGGCTGTCAATCCAGCCGAGGCGTAGCGGGTTGATTTGGTGCAGGGGGCGAAACTCGCTTTCGGTGTCCCACCAGCGATGGGCGAGATCGGAGAATTTGGCCAGTTCGGCGGGGTCAAAGTTATCACTTGTAGACATGAGGCATTATCGTTGAGGCATAAAAAAACCGCGCCTGGGCGCGGTTTTTGAAGCGATCCCGAAGGATTACTTGTTGGCGCGGGTACCAACCACTTCGATTTCGACGCGGCGGTTCTTGGCGCGGCCTTCGGCGGTCTTGTTGTCAGCAACTGGCTGTTTCTCGCCCTTGCCTTCAGTGTAGACGCGGTTTTTCTCGATGCCCTTGGACACGAGGTATGCCTTGACGGCTTCCGAACGACGAACCGACAGCTTCTGGTTGTAAGCATCGCTACCGACGGAGTCGGTATGACCCACGGCGATGATGACTTCCAGGTTGATGTCCTTGATCTTGCCGACCAGGTCATCCAGCTTGGCTTTGCCTTCTGGCTTGATCACAGACTTGTTGAAGTCAAAGAAAGCGTCAGCAGCGTAGGTAACCTTCGTTGCGGCAGGAGGAGGAGGGGTAGGAGTAACAGGGGGCTGCGCAGGCTGACCAGCAACCGGAGGAGCAGCAGGAGCCATCGCAGGGGCAATTGCGCCATCGCAACCAGGCGCTGCGGTAGCAGGCGTCCAGTTGGCATCACGCCAGCACAGTTCGTTGGTACCGTTTTTCCAGACCAGCTCACGATTGCCGTTCATCCAGTTGTCGATAGTTTGTGCACCAGCGGCGGTAACAAGCGCTGCGGAAGCAAACAACATTGCCACTTTGTTGAGTTTCTTCATGGTTCTCCTCTAGAGAAAAGCCGCAGACTTGCTGCGATTAGTAATTTACACGCCGTGAGTGACCATCACTCAAAGCGTTACATCGATTGTGCCACACCTGTCTCAACCTTCAAGCACGCTATCGGCTTCGTCTGACACGGACATAAGATTCTTGAGCATTTGTTGCTGCCCCGCCACAGGTAGGCGCTTTAAACTCAAGCCTTAAAATCGCTGGCTTTCCTCAAGAATCTCGAAATCCCAACCAGGCCGCTCATGACCCAGTTCGCTAAAGAAACCCTGCCCATCAGTCTTGAAGAGGAAATGCGGCGCAGCTATCTCGATTACGCCATGAGCGTGATCGTGGGCCGGGCCCTCCCCGATGCCAGAGACGGCCTCAAGCCCGTGCACAGGCGCGTGCTGTACGCGATGCACGAGTTGAACAACGACTGGAATCGGCCTTACAAGAAGTCGGCCCGTATCGTCGGCGACGTGATCGGCAAATACCACCCGCACGGCGACCAGTCGGTCTACGACACCATCGTGCGCATGGCCCAGGACTTTTCCCTGCGCCACCTGCTGGTTGACGGCCAGGGTAATTTCGGCTCCGTGGATGGTGACAACGCGGCCGCCATGCGGTATACGGAAATCCGCCTGTCGAAAATCGCCCATGAACTGCTGGCCGACCTGGACAAGGAAACCGTCGACTTCGGCCCCAACTATGACGGCAGCGAGCAAGAGCCGCTGGTCATGCCGACCCGGCTGCCCAACCTGCTGGTCAACGGATCCGGCGGCATCGCGGTGGGCATGGCAACCAACATCCCGCCCCACAACCTCAACGAAGTGGTCGACGCCTGCCTGCACATGCTGAAGAACCCGGAGGCCACCATCGATGAGTTGATGGAAATCGTGCCGGCGCCGGACTTCCCCACGGGCGGCATTATTTACGGCATCAACGGCGTCAAGGACGGCTACCGCACCGGCCGCGGCAAGGTGGTGATGCGCGCCAAGTGCCACTTCGAGGACATCGACAAGGGCCAGCGCCAGTCCATCATCGTCGACGAGCTGCCCTACCAGGTCAACAAGAAGACGCTGCAGGAGCGCATGGCCGAGCTGGTGCACGAGAAAAAAATCGAAGGCATCAGCCATATCCAGGACGAGAGCGACAAGTCCGGCATGCGCCTGGTCATCGAGCTCAAGCGCGGCGAAGTGCCCGAGGTGGTGCTGAACAACCTTTACAAGCAGACCCAGCTGCAGGACACCTTCGGCATCAACATGGTGGCGCTGGTCAACGGCCAGCCCAAACTGTGCAACCTGAAAGACCTGGTCCAGGTCTTCCTCTCGCATCGCCGCGAAGTGGTGACGCGCCGCACGGTGTTCACGCTGCGCAAGGCCCGCGAACGCGGCCACGTGCTCGAAGGCCTGGCAGTCGCCCTGGCCAACATCGACGACTTCATCGCCATCATCCGCAACGCGCCCACGCCGCCCGTGGCCAAAGCCGAACTGATGCTGCGCCCCTGGGACAGCAGCCTGGTGCGCGAAATGCTCACCCGCACGCGGGCCGACGGCGGCATCGTCAACGCGGATGACTACCGCCCCGACGGCCTCGAGAAGGAGTTCGGCATGGGCAACGACGGCCTGTATCGGCTGTCGGAAACCCAGGCCCAGGAAATCCTGCAGATGCGCCTGCAGCGCCTGACCGGCCTGGAACAGGACAAGATCGTGGCCGAGTACAAGGAAGTCATGGCCGAGATCGACGACCTGCTCGACATCCTGGCCAAACCCGAGCGCGTGTCCATCATCATCGGCGAGGAGCTCTCCGCGATCAAGCTGGAGTTCGGCCAGACCAAGCTGGGTGCGCGGCGCAGCCACATCGAGCACAGCTCCTTCGACCTCAGCACCGAAGACCTGATCACCCCCACCGACATGGTGGTGACGCTCTCGCACACCGGCTACATCAAGAGTCAGCCGCTGTCGGAATACCGGGCGCAAAAACGCGGCGGGCGCGGCAAGCAGGCCACCGCCACCAAGGATGACGACTGGGTCGACCAGCTCTTCATCGCCAACACGCACGACTACATCCTGTGCTTCTCCAATCGCGGCCGGCTCTACTGGCTCAAGGTCTGGGAAGTACCCGCAGGGTCGCGTGGCTCCCGTGGCCGGCCGATCGTGAACATGTTCCCGCTGCAGGAAGGCGAAAAAATCACCGTAGTCCTGCCGTTGACCGGTGAAAAGCGCAGCTTCCCGGCCGACCAGTACGTCTTCATGGCCACCTCCATGGGCACCGTGAAAAAGACCGCCCTCAACGAGTTCAGCAACCCGCGCAAGGCCGGCATCATCGCCGTGGACCTGGATCCGGGCGACTACCTGATAGGCGCGTCGCTGACCGACGGCAAGCACGACGTGATGCTGTTCAGCGACGGCGGCAAGGCCGTGCGTTTCGATGAGAACGATGTGCGCCCCATGGGCCGCAACGCGCGCGGCGTGCGCGGCATGATGCTCGAAGACGGCCAGGGCGTGATCGCCATGCTGGTGGCCGAGGACGAGCAGCAAAGCGTGCTGACCGCCACCCAGAACGGCTTCGGCAAACGCACCTCCATCACAGAGTACACGCGCCACGGCCGCGGCACCAAGGGCATGATCGCCATCCAGCAAAGCGAGCGCAACGGCAAAGTCGTGGCCGCCACGCTGGTCCACGTCGACGACGAGATCATGCTGATCACCGACAAGGGCGTTCTGGTGCGCACGCGCGTCAGTGAAATCCGTGAGATGGGCAGGGCGACACAGGGTGTTACTCTGATCGGCCTGGATGAGGGCTCACAATTAAGCGGCCTGCAGCGCATCGTCGAAAACGATGCCACGCTGGACGATATCGACACCGAAAACGACACCGGCACAGACGCCTCCAACACGGAAAGCAATTGATGAAAAAACTGATCACCACCCTCGCGATCGCCGGCATGGCCTGCGGCGCCGTAGTCCACGCCCAGACCGACCCCAAAACCGAACTGGCCAAAAAAGTGGTCGCCCTGCAGCAAGGCCCCGAGCTCGACCGCCTGGTGGGCCAGCTGGCTGGCAGCACGGCCCAGGAGCTGATCATGAAATGGGGCCCCCAGCTGGAGGCCAACGTCCCCAAGGCCAAGCAGAAGAAAGCCTCGGAAGATCTCAATGCCGAGCTCAAGAAGTACGCCGACGACGCCAGCCAGCTGATCGGCAAGCAGGTCGGCAAGGTCAGCACCGAGTCGCTGGTGCCCGCCTATGCGGAGCGTTTCACCCTGGAAGAACTGCAGCAGATCGCCGCCTTCTTTGAATCTCCCGCCATCAAAAAATACCAGGCCACGGCGCCTGAACTCGGCAACGTCTTCGTGCAAAAGCTGGTCGAGGCCTCGCGCACCGACGTGGTGGCGCGTATCAAGCAGTTCGACGAAACCGCGGTGAAGATCGTCGGTACCGCCCCTGCCCCCGGAGCAGCCAAGCCACCCGCGAAGAAATGACCCGTCCCTTCAATTTTTCCGCCGGCCCTGCCAACCTCCCCGAGGAGGTCTTGCAGCAGGCGGCGGGCGAAATGCTGGACTGGCGGGGCAGCGGCATGAGCGTGATGGAGATGAGCCATCGCGGCAAGGAATTCATCTCCATCTATGAAGCCGCCGAAGCCGATTTCCGCGAACTCATGGCCATTCCGGCACATTTCAAGATCCTGTTCATGCAGGGCGGCGGCCTTGCCGAAAACGCCATCGTCCCCCTGAACCTTTCGCGCGGGCTTTCCGCCGATTTTGTGGTGACCGGCAGCTGGAGCGACAAGTCGCAAAAAGAAGCGCGCAAGTACTGCGACGTGCAGGTCGCCGCCAGCAATGCTGACAACGGGCACACGCTGCTGCCCACCCCTTCGGGCTGGAAGCTACGGCCGGATGCGGCCTACGTGCACCTGTGCACCAACGAAACCATCAACGGCGTGGAGTTTCAGAGCCTGCCGGACCTCAAAGCCCTGGGGAGCGACGCGCCCCTGGTGATTGACTTCTCGTCCCACGTGGCTTCCCGGCCCGTCGACTGGTCCCGCGTCGGCCTGGCGTTCGGCGGGGCACAAAAAAACCTCGGCCCCGCCGGCGTGACCCTGGTGGTCATCCGCGAGGACCTGCTCGGCCACGCCTTGCCGGCCTGCCCCAGCGCTTTCGACTACAAGACGGTCGCGGACAACCAGTCGATGTACAACACGCCGCCCACCTACGCCATCTATATCGCGGGCCTGACCTTTCAATGGCTCAAGCGCCAGAAAGAGGGCTCGGCCACCGGCATCGCGGCCATGGAAAAACGCAACCTTGCCAAGGCGCAACTGCTTTACGACGCGATCGACGGTTCGCAGTTCTATGTGAACAAGGTCGGCAAGGATTGCCGTTCGCGCATGAACGTGCCTTTTTTCCTGCGCGACGAGTCGCGCAACGACGTTTTCCTGGCCGGCGCCAAGGCCGGCGGCCTGTTGCAGCTCAAGGGCCACAAGTCGGTAGGCGGCATGCGCGCCAGCATCTACAACGCCATGCCGCTCGCCGGTGTGGAGGCGTTGGTGGCGTACATGCGAGAATTCGAACAAAAACACGCCTAGGATGAAATACCCCCATGCCCGCCGCGTTCACTGCCCCTGAGGGGCGTTCAGTGCACCTGGCGCGGCCGGACGGCCCCTGATATGACTGCCAACCTCGCTGATTTACGCGTCCAGATCGACGCCCTGGACAGGGAATTGCTTGCCCTGCTGAACCGCCGTGCCCAGGTCGCCGAGCAGGTGGGCGAGGTCAAGAAACGCGAAGGCACACCCTTCTTCCGCCCCGACCGGGTCGCCCAGGTGATCGAGCAGATCCAGAAGGCCAACCAGGGCCCTCTCAAGAACGAGCACGTCGCCGCCGTCTGGCGCGAAATCATGTCGGCGTGCCTGGCCCTGGAGTCCCCGGTGCGCGTCGCCTACCTGGGTCCCGCCGGTACCTTTAGCGAGCAGGCGGCGCTGCAATTTTTCGGCGCCAGCATCGAGCACGTGCCTTGCGTCAGCATCGACGAGGTTTTTCGCGCCACCGCGGCCGGTAGCGCCAGCTATGGTGTCGTGCCGGTGGAAAACTCCACCGAAGGCGTGGTGTCTCGCTCGCTCGACCTGTTCCTGAACTCTCCCCTGCACATCGTCGGCGAAATCAGCCTGATGGTGCGCCACAATTTACTGCGGCTTTCGGAATCCCTGGACGGCATAGAAGCCGTGTATGCCCACCCCCAGGCGCTGGCCCAATGCCAGGGCTGGCTGACGACCCACCTGCCCAATGTGGATCGCCGCACGGCCTCCAGCAACGCCGAAGGCGCGCGGCTGGCCACCACCAACCCGGCCTGGGCCGGCATCGCCGGCGAGCGCGCCGCCACCCAGTTCGGCCTTTACACGGCGGCCCACGCCATCCAGGACGATGCTTTCAACCGCACGCGTTTTGCAGTGGTGTGCCTGCCCCAGACATTGCCCTCCCCGCCCGCTTCTGGCAAGGATTGCGTCAGCCTGGTGGTGTCCGTGCCCAATCGCCCCGGCGCCGTCCACGACATCCTGATGCCGCTCAAGGCCCACGGCGTCTCCATGACCCGTTTTGAATCGCGCCCGGCGCGGTCCGGCCAGTGGGAATACTACTTTTACATCGACCTGCAAGGTCACCCGTCCCAGGACCATGTCAAAGCCGCGCTGGCCGATCTGCAGCAGCTGTGCGCCTTCTACAAGGTCCTCGGAACCTATCCCATCGGCGATTAATGCAACGACTCACAACCTTCCTGGTGCCACGACATGTTTGAACAATTAGGTCTCATTGGATGCGGCCTGATGGGTGGCTCTTTCGCGCTGGCGCTCAAACGCGCCGGCCTGGTCAAGCGCGTCGTCGGCTACAGCAAATCCCCCTCCACCACGGAGCGGGCGCGCCAGATGGGCGTGATCGACGTCGAGGCACCCTCGGCGCTGCTGGCGGTCTCGGGCGCCGACATTGTGCTGCTGGCCGTGCCGGTTTCAGCGACCGAGGCCACCTTCAAGGCCATCCGCCACCTGGTCGGCCCCAACACGCTGATCATGGACGTCGGCTCGACCAAACGCGACGTGGTGGATGCCGCCCGGCGCGTCCTGGGCAGCAACGTTGGCTCTTTTGTTCCCTGCCACCCGATCACCGGCAAGGAGGTTTCGGGCGTCGAGCATGCCGACGTGGACCTCTACGCCGGCAAGCAGGTCATCCTGACGCCCATTGAACGCACTTTCACGGTCCAGCTCCAGAAAGCCGTCGACGTCTGGACCGCCCTGGGCTGCCACGTCCTAAAGATGTCGCCGCAGTCGCATGACGCGGCCTATGCCGCCGTCAGCCACCTGCCGCACCTGATCGCTTTCGCCCTGATCAACGGCATCACCGGGCAGGAACACGGCAAGGACTATATGTCGCTGGCCGGCCCGGGCTTTCGGGACTTCACGCGCATCGCCGCCAGCGACCCGAAAATGTGGCGCGACATCCTGATCGCCAACCGCGAAGAACTGCTGGCCCAATCCAAAATTTTCCAGGAGACCCTGCAGTCGCTTGAGCAGCTGATTTCCAGCAGCAGCGGCGACGCCCTGGAAGCCATGATCGAGCAGGCCAGCGAGACCCGGGCCAACTGGCGCATCTCCTCGCAAAAATCGCACAAATAATCCGCGGTCCATGTTCGATACCGAGTTCCTGGACATTCCGCCTCTGGGCAGCGCGGGCGGCACCGTCCGCCTGCCCGGTTCCAAAAGCATTTCCAACCGCGTGCTGCTGCTGGCCGCCCTGAGCTATGGCGACACCACGGTGCATGACCTGCTCGCGTCCGACGACACCGCCGTGATGCTGGCCGCGCTGAGGCAGCTCGGCTGCACCGTCAAGCAAGACGGCAACACCGCCGTCATCAGTGGCCTGGGCGGCAAACCCGTCCAGACCCCKGCCAAGCTGTTCATGGGCAACGCCGGCACGGCCATGCGTCCCCTGACGGCGGCCCTGGCCCTGCTGGGCGGCGAGTTCGAGCTCTCCGGCGTGCCGCGCATGCACGAGAGGCCCATAGGCGACCTGGTCGACGCGCTCAGGCAACTGGGCTGCGCCATCGACTACCTCGGCAACGAAGGCTTCCCGCCGCTGCGCCTGCGCCCCGGGCAACTCCAGCTGGAGGAACCGATACGAGTGCGCGGCGACGTTTCCAGCCAGTTCCTGACCGCCCTGCTGATGGCCCTGCCGCTGGTCGCCAGGCAGGACATCCACATTGAAGTGGTCGGTGAGCTGATTTCCCGGCCCTATATTGAAATCACCCTCAAGCTGCTCCAGCGCTTCGGCATAGACGTCCGCCGCGAAGGCTGGGAACGCTTCACCATTCCCGCCGGCAGCCGCTACCAGTCGCCGGGCGAAATCCATGTCGAGGGCGACGCCTCGTCGGCCAGCTATTTCATCGCGCTGGGCGCCATCGCGGCCGCGGCCCCGGGCCATACCGGCATCGAAATCCTGGGCGTGGGCGCGGCCTCCATCCAGGGCGACATCCGCTTCGTCGAAGCCGCCGAAATGATGGGCGCGCGGGTCGCCAGCACGCCCAACTCCCTGCGCATCTCGCGCGGCGCCTGGCCGCTCAAGGCCATAGACCTGGACTGCAACCACATCCCCGACGCCGCCATGACATTGGCCGTGATGGCCCTGTACGCCGACGGCACCACCACCTTGCGCAATATCGCCAGCTGGCGCGTCAAGGAAACCGACCGCATCGCCGCCATGGCCTGCGAGCTGCAAAAGTTCGGCGCGATGGTCGAGGAAGGCGCCGACTACCTCAAGATCACCCCACCCGCCCGATGGACGACAGGCGCCATCCATACCTACGACGACCACCGCGTGGCCATGTGTTTTTCGCTGGCGGCCTTCAACCCGGCGCAGTTGCCGGTGCGCATCCTGGACCCGAAGTGCGTCGCCAAGACCTTCCCCGACTACTTCGAGGCCCTGTTCGAAGTCGCCCAGGCCGCTCCCAAGCACATTCCCGTCATCTGCATAGACGGCCCGACCGCCTCCGGCAAGGGTACGCTGGCGGCCCTGGCGGCTCATCGGCTGGGCTACCATTACCTGGATTCCGGCGCGCTCTACCGCCTGAGCGCCCATGCCGCGGTGCTGGCCGGCGTCTCCCTGGACGACGGGCCCGGCGTGGCCCGCGTAGCGCGCACCATGCCGGTGCACTTTCAGCGCGACCGCATTTTCCTCGGGCCGCACGACGTGTCCGACGCCATCCGCACCGAAGCCGCCGGCATGGCCGCCTCCCGCGTGTCGGCCCACCCCGAGGTCCGCGTCGCCCTGCTGGAGCTCCAGCACAGCTTTCGCAAGCTGCCCGGGCTGGTCGCCGACGGACGGGACATGGGAACCGTCATCTTCCCCGACGCCCCGCTCAAGGTTTTCCTGACGGCCAGCGCCCTGCACAGGGCCGAACGCCGGCATAAGCAGTTGATTTCAAAGGGAAATTCGGTTACAATCGCCGAGATTCAGCAGGATTTGGAGGCACGCGATGCGCGCGATTCGTCGCGAAAAGCCGCTCCTTTGAAACCCGCTGATGACGCCAAACCGCTGGACAATTCCTATCTGTCGATTGAAAAATCGGTGGACCAGGTGATTGAATGGTGGCAAGGCACCCGGCCCTTCTGACCCCCGACGCGCAGCCTGCGCTTGGGTCAGCAGGTTCATCAACGTAACCCGCGGCCTTACCAGACGTCTGGCCGCAAAACACCGCCGCAAGCAGCTATAAAAACAATGGCAATCCCGCTATTGGAACCCTGTTGTGTGGACTAGGAAAATCATGTCTGAATCTTTTGCCGACCTATTTAACGAATCGCTCCAACGCTCTGAAATGCGTACCGGTGAAGTCATCACCGCTGAAGTCGTTCGCATCGACCACAACCACGTCGTCGTCAACGCCGGACTGAAGTCCGAGGCCTATGTGCCGCTCGAAGAATTCAAGAACGACCAGGGCGAACTCGAAGTCCAGGTCGGCGATTTTGTCTCCGTGGCCATCGACTCCGTCGAAAACGGCTATGGCGACACCCTGCTGTCCCGCGACAAGGCCAAGCGCCTGGCTTCGTGGATGAGCCTGGAAAAAGCCCTGGAATCCGGCGAATTCGTCACCGGCCAGACCAGCGGCAAGGTCAAGGGTGGCCTTACCGTCCTCGTCAACGGCATCCGCGCCTTCCTGCCCGGTTCGCTCATCGACACCCGCCCCATCAAGGACTTGTCTCCGTACGAGAACAAGACCATGGAATTCAAGGTCATCAAGCTCGATCGCAAGCGCAACAACGTCGTACTGTCACGCCGTGCCGTGGTCGAAGCCAGCATGGGCGAAGAACGCGCCAAGCTGATGGAAACCCTGAAAGAAGGCACTGCCGTCAAGGGCGTCGTCAAGAACATCACCGAATACGGTGCCTTCGTTGACCTCGGCGGCATCGACGGCCTGCTGCACATCACCGACATGGCATGGCGCCGCGTGCGTCACCCAAGCGAAGTGGTGACGGCTGGCCAGGAAATCGTTGCCAAGATCCTGAAGTTCGACACCGAAAAGAACCGTGTCTCGCTGGGCCTCAAGCAAATGGGCGACGACCCTTGGATGGGCGTGAACCGCCGCTACCCCCAAGGCACGCGCCTGTTCGGCAAGATCACCAACATCGCCGACTACGGCGCGTTCGTTGAACTCGAACCCGGCATCGAAGGCCTGGTCCACGTGTCCGAAATGGACTGGACCAACAAGAACGTGGCCCCGAGCAAGCTCGTGGCTCTCGGCGACGAAGTCGAAGTCATGGTCCTCGAGATCGACGAAGACAAGCGCCGCATCAGCCTGGGCATGAAACAGTGCAAGGCCAACCCATGGCAAGAGTTTGCGCAGGAAACCAAGCGCGGCGACCGCGTCAAGGGCCCGATCAAGTCGATCACCGACTTCGGCGTCTTCGTGGGCCTGGCCGCCGGCATCGACGGCCTGGTGCACCTGTCCGACCTCTCGTGGAACGAACCCGGCGAAGCCGCTGTTCGCAACTACAAAAAGGGACAGGAAGTGGAAGCCATCGTGCTGGCTGTCGACGTTGACCGCGAGCGCATCTCCCTGGGCATCAAGCAGCTGGAYTCCGATCCKTTCACCACGTTCGTGTCGATCAACGACAAGGGCGCGATCGTGACCGGCAAGGTCAAGACCGTTGACGCCAAGGGCGCTGAAATCGACCTCGGCGAAGACATCATCGGCTACCTGCGCGCCAGCGAAATCAGCCGTGACCGCGTTGAAGACGCGCGCAACGTGCTGAAGGAAGGCGACGAAGTCTCCGCAGTCGTGGTGAACGTGGATCGCAAGACCCGCAACATCCAGCTGTCGGTCAAGGCCAAGGACAACGCCGACCAGCAGGAAGCCATGGCCAACCTGAGCCAGCAGTCTTCCCGCGAAAACGCCGGTACGACCAGCCTGGGCGCCCTGCTGCGCGCCAAGCTGGACAACAACGAAAAGTAAGGCAACCGTGCAGCGGTGTGATGCGCCCTGGGCGGGTCGCATCGCTGTGCAGCTACTTGATCCATGACCCGAAGCGACCTTGTCGAAGAACTGGCGGCCCGATTCAGCCAGCTGACGCACCGCGACGCCGAATATGCCGTCAAGACGATTCTTGATGCCATGAGCGACGCACTGGTGCGCGGCCACCGCATTGAAATCCGGGGTTTCGGCAGCTTCTCCATCAACCGGCGCCCGCCCCGCATGGGGCGCAACCCGCGCTCCGGCGAGAGCGTGGCCATCCCGGAAAAACGGGTGCCGCACTTCAAACCCGGGAAGGCATTGCGCGAAGCCGTCGATGCCCGCACCCAGGAATTGCTGGCGGTCACGGAACCCAAGTAAGGTCTTCCTGTTGCTCCTCGGTGGTCTGGCTACAATCGTCAGACCACCCGGGGGATTACCAAGTGAAATACCTCATGTGGCTGCTTAAAGCAGCCATTTTTTTTACGCTCTTCGCTTTCGCACTGAATAACCAGCAGACGGTTTCGGTGTATTTCTTTTTTGGCACCATGTGGCAAGCACCCCTGGTGCTGGTTGTGCTGACTGCCTTCGCCTGCGGGCTGGCGCTCGGCATTTTTGTCATGATGCCGCGCTGGTGGAAAAAACGCCGGTCGGGCAGATACGCCTCCTCTACCGTCGGCCCCCACACCGTAAGCGAAGACCCGTCCACGATGCACCATGGAATTTGACTTCACCTGGGTCTTGCTCGGGTTCCCTATTGCCTTCACGCTCGGCTGGCTGGCCTCACGGCTGGACTTGCGGCAACTGCGCATCGAAAACCGCCAGGCCCCCAAGGCCTATTTCAAGGGCCTGAACTTCCTGCTCAACGAGCAGCAGGACCAGGCCATTGACGCCTTCATCGAGGCGGTACAGAACGATCCCGACACTTCCGAACTCCACTTCGCCCTGGGCAACCTGTTCCGCCGCCGCGGCGAGTACGAGCGCGCCGTGCGCGTGCACGAACACCTGATGTCGCGCGGCGACCTCACGCAGCCCGAGCGCGACCGCGCCCAGCACGCCCTGGCGCTCGATTTCCTGAAAGCCGGCCTGCTCGACCGCGCCGAAGCCGCCCTGCGCAGGCTTGAGGGCACGCCCTTTGAAGAAGAGGCCCGCCTGGCCTTGCTGTCGATCTACGAGCGCTCACGCGACTGGGGCAATGCCACCGAGATAGCGGCCCGCCTCGGCAGCTCCAGCCACGGCAGCTTCAGCGCCCGCCAGGCGCACTACCTGTGCGAGCAGGCCGGCGCCTCTGTGGCCGCCGGCGACACCACCCAGGCACTCAGCGCCCTGCAGCAAGCCATCGCCATGGCGCCGGCCCTGGCCCGCCCCCTGATCGACCTGGCGAAACTGCAAAACCAGCTCGGCCGCACGCAGGACGCCCTGCAAACCCTGCTCAAGCTCGAAAAAACCGCGCCGCAAGGCTTGCCCCTCGCCGCCGGCCTGCTGGCCAACATCGCGCAGGCCGGCGGCCAGGAAGCCACCGCGCTGGAGCTGCTCAAGGCCAGCTATGCCAACATGCCGTCCATCGACGTGATCGAGGCCATCGTCAAGCTCGAGAAAGACCCGGCCACGGCGCGGCAATGGTATGTGAAGCACCTGGAGCGCCAGGCCTCCCTGGTCGCGGCCGGCAAGTGGATCGCCGGCGAAAAACTGCAGGACGAACAACACCACACCCTTGTCCAGCGTGCCCTCGACCAGGCCACCAAGCCCCTGATGCGCTATCGCTGCGCGGCTTGCGGTTTTGAGGCCACACAGCACTTCTGGCACTGCCCCGGCTGCCAGGCCTGGGACAGCTACCCGACACGCCGAATAGAGGAATTGTGAACACCCCCGTGGCTACGCTTCGCTCCGCCTCCCCCCTTGCAGGGGGCGACACTGGCGGCCCGGCAAAGCCGGTTCCGCGGTGTCCGCTTGGCAAGAAAAGCGCTCACTGAACCTTGAGCCGTTTTAGAACAGACATACATGACAGTTCCAACCCTATCCCCTGAAAAAATCGCCAAAGCCCGCGTCCTCGTGGTCGGCGACGCCATGCTGGACCGTTACTGGTACGGCGCGGTGGACCGCATCTCGCCCGAAGCACCGGTTCCCGTGGTGCGCGTCACGCGCACCGAAGAGCGCATAGGCGCCGCGGCCAACGTGGCCTACAACATCGTCACGCTGGGCGCACAGGCTTCGCTGCTGAGCGTGGTGGGCGACGACGAAGCCAGCCACCAGCTCGAGGCGCTGGTGGCCAAGACCGGCATCACGCCCTATTTCGGCCGCGACGCCCAGCTCAAGACCACCGTCAAGCTGCGTGTCATCGGCCGCCAGCAGCAACTCATACGCCTGGATTTTGAGAACACACCGGAAACCGAAGTACTGGCCTCGCAGTCCGCCACCTTTGAAAAACTGCACACCGAACATGACGCGGTGCTCTTCTCCGACTACGGCAAGGGCGGCCTCGCGCACATCGTGCTGATGATCGCCCAGGCCCGCGCCGCCGGCAAGGTGGTGCTGGTCGATCCCAAAGGCTCCGACTACGCGCGCTACAAAAACGCCAGTGTCATCACGCCCAACCGCGCAGAACTCGAACATGTGATCGGCGCCTGGAGCAGCGAAGCCGACCTCCGCGCCAAGGCCCACAACCTGCGCGCCGCGCTCAACCTCGAAGCCCTGCTGCTCACGCGCAGCGAAGAAGGCATGACCCTGTTCGATGCCGAGGGCGAGCTCAACGTCCCCGCCGTGGCGCGCGAGGTGTTCGACGTCACCGGCGCCGGCGACACCGTGATCGCCACGCTGGCCGCCATGACCGCCACCGGCATGCGCCTGCGCGACGCCGTGCCGATCGCCAACCGCGCGGGCGGCATCGTGGTCGGCAAGTTCGGCACCGCCACCGTCAACTATGGCGAGCTGTTCGCCAAGGACCCATCATGAAAATAGTTGTGACCGGCGCCGCCGGCTTCATCGGCAGCAACATCATCAAGGGCCTCAACGCCCGCGGTGTCGACGAGATCATCGCAGTCGACGACCTGACGCACGGCGACAAGTTCCGCAACCTGGCCGACCTGAAGATCGCCGACTATGTCGACGCCGACGACTTCTACGACCTGTTTTCCGAAGGCGCCTACGGCCAGGTCGAGGCCGTGTTCCACGAAGGCGCCTGCAGCGACACCATGGAAGCCGACGGCAAGTACATGATGGACAACAACTACACGCTGTCCTGCGAGTTGTTCCATGCCTGCCAGGACCAGGGCACGCGCCTGCTGTACGCTTCATCGGCCGCCACCTACGGCGGCTCCGCCACGTTCACCGAGTCGCCCGAATTCGAGCGCCCGCTCAACGTTTACGGCTACTCCAAACTGCTGTTCGACCAGCGCATGCGGCGCGAGCTCGGCGCCCGCTTTGAAAACGCCGCCACCCAGGTCGCGGGCTTTCGCTACTTCAACGTCTACGGCCCGCGCGAGCAGCACAAGGGCCGCATGGCCAGCGTCGCCTTCCACCAGTTCAACCAGTTCCAGGCCGAGGGCAAGGTCAAACTCTTCGGCGAGTACGGCGGCTACGGCCCAGGCGACCAGATGCGCGACTTCATCTTCATCGACGACGTGGTGGCCGTGAACCTCTGGTTCTTCGACAACCCCGGCAAGTCCGGCATCTTCAACCTCGGCACCGGCCGGGCCCAGCCTTTCAACGACGTGGCCCTGGCCGTCGTGAACACCCTGCGCAAAGGGCAGAACGCCGCGGCGCTAAGCCTCGAAGAAGCCGTGCGTGGCGGCCTGATCGATTACATCGCCTTCCCGCCCGCGCTGGTCGGCAAATACCAGAGCTACACCCAGGCCGACCCGCGCGCCCTGCGCGCGGCCGGTTGCGACCATGTCTTCGCCGACGTGCAGACCGGTGTGACGGCTTACATGCAGGCCCTGAGCGCCGCCGCAGGCTGAGGCCACACCCGGCGCCTCACTAGGGTTTTCCAGGCCTGAAAGCCCGTGAGGGCCGTCAACGCCGCCTCCCACAGGCCGTTATGAAGAAGACATCCTTCTTCACAAGGATGGATCACGTGCTTTCACATCAATCCAATCTTTGAGGAGTTTTCTCATGTTCAAAAAAATACTGGCCTTCGTCGCCGCCATGTACATGGCCGTATCGTTCGCCGCCGTTGACGTCAACAAGGCCACCGCGGCCGAACTCGACGGCATCAAGGGCATAGGCCCCGGCATCTCGGGCAAGATCCTGGACGAGCGCAAGAAGGGCAGCTTCAAGGACTGGAGCGATTTCATCGAACGCGTCAAGGGCGTGGGCGAAGGCAATGCCGCCAAGTTTTCCGCCGAAGGCCTGACAGTGGGCGGCGCCAGCTTCAAGGGCGTGGCAGCAACCCCCGCCGCCAAGAAGGACGAAAAACCCGCAGCCGCCGCGAAGAAGGATGACAAGCCCGCCGCCAAGGCTGAAGAAAAGAAAGCCGAAGCCAAGCCGGCCGCGCCTGTAGCCGCCGCGCCGGCTCCCGTAGCAGCCGCCGAGAAGAAAGACCCCAAGGCCGAGGCCAAAGCCAAGGCCGACGAAGCCAAGGCCAAGAAGGAAGCCGACAAGAAGGCCAAGGCTGACGAGAAGAAAAAGAAGGCTGATGAAGCCAAAGCCAAGGCCGACGCTGAAAAAACCGCCAAGGCCGATGCCCAAAAGGCCAAGGACGCCAAGCCTGCAGCCAAGGATGAAAAGAAAGACGCCAAGGCCGACGCCTCCAAGCCGGCCGCCAGCGCCGCCAAAAAATAAGGCCCAAGCTCCGGCCTCGCAAAACCCGCCATCCGGCGGTTTTTTTATGCCTTCGCGTGTTCCATCAGCACGTGACGGCGCGCATCCGGCGCTTTCACACCAGCGCGATCAGGTCGGTCACCCCCACCGTGCCGCCGGCCTGCGTGACCAGCGTGCTGGCCTGGCCCCTGTGGTGCGTCTGGTGGTTGAAGAAATGCGTGATCCCCATCCAGGCCGCATGCTCGCGCGGCACGCCTTTTGAATTGGCGTAGCGCATGGTGAGTTGCGGATAGGCGTCCGGCATGTCGGCGGCCCACTGCTCGATGGCGGCATCCAGTTGCACACGTTTCGCCTTCAGTTCCGCCCAGCCCTCAAACAGCACCATGTCCAGCGTATAGGCCTCGGGCATGTCCAGCACGTCCGGGCCCAGCGACGCGAAAGCCATACCGTTGTCGGCCCCGCATTGCACAAAGCGCCTGAGCCAGACCTGGTCGGCCAGCACCACGTGGCCCAGCGTGTGGTGGATGGAGCCGAAAAAGGCGCCGCGCTGCTGCTTGCGCGCTTCGTCCGTCAACGCCTCGCAGGCCTCGTACAGGCGCTCGTTGATCCAGCGGTTGTAACGGGCCAGGAGGCGGTAGTTGTCGCAGAACTCGCGGGTCATGGAAAGCGCTCCAGAAAAGGGTGACTGCGGGTGCATAGTCACCAGACCCGGTGTATTTTGCCTCTGCTGCCGGTTTCACGGCTCACCCCGGGATGAAGCACCACAACGGCCAACCAGCAGGGGCCGCGGGACTGGCTTTGCCAGACCGCAGGCGCCGCCCCCTAGACGGGGGTGGTCTACAGCTTGCCGAAGCCCCCGCCGCCCGGCGTATGGATTTCAAACACGTCACCGGGTTGCATGTCGGCTTGGCCGATGTGGTCCAGCGCCTCGACCTGACCCTGCGCACGCACCACGAGGTTGCGCCCGACCTGGCCCGGCTCGCCGCCGGCCATGCCGAAGGCGCCGTGCTTGCGGCCGTTGGACAAAATGCTGGCCGTCATGGCTTCCAGGAAGCGCACGCGCCGCACGCCGCCATTGCCGCCATGCCAGCGGCCCGCGCCGCCGGAATTTTCACGGATCTCATAGCTCTCCAGCCGCACCGGGAAGCGGAACTCCAGCACCTCGGGGTCGGTCAGCCGTGAATTGGTCATGTGAGTCTGGACCACACTGGTGCCGTCAAAGCCCGACACCAGCTTGCCCGCCTCGTCGAGCCTGCCGCCGGCGCCCGAGCCGCCCGAGATGGTTTCGTAATACTGGTGGCGCGCATTGCCGAAGGTGAAGTTGTTCATGGTGCACTGGCTGGCCGCCATCACGCCCAGCGCGCCGTAAAGCGCGTTGGTGATGCAGGTAGAGGTCTCCACATTGCCCGCCACCACCGAGGCCGGCGGGTTCGGGTTGAGCATGGAGCCCGCCGGGATGATGACCTTGAGCGGCTTGAGGCAACCCGCGTTCAGCGGGATGTCGTCGTCCACCAGCGTGCGGAAGACATACAGCACCGCCGCCATGCAGACCGCCGTCGGCGCGTTGAAGTTGTTGCTCTGCTGCGCCGAGGTGCCGGTGAAATCGATCTCGGCGCTGCGGCCCTTGGCATTGACGCGGATCGCCACCTTGATCTGCGCGCCGTTGTCCAGCGGCAGCGTGAACTCGCCGTCTTTCAGCCGCGTGATCACGCGGCGCACCGACTCCTCCGCGTTGTCCTGCACGTGGCGCATATAGGCCAGCACCACCTCCAGGCTGAAGGTGTCGACCATTTTGCGCAGTTCCTGAACGCCTTTTTCGTTGGCGGCGATCTGCGCCTTCAGGTCGGCCATGTTCTGCTGCGGATTGCGGCTCGGGTATTTGCCGCTCTTGAGCAAGGCAATCATTTCAGCTTCACGCAGCACGCCGCGCTCGACGAGCTTGACGTTGTTGATCTGCACGCCCTCCTCCTCGATCAGCGTCGAGAACGGCGGCATGGAGCCCGGCGTGGTGCCGCCAATGTCGGCATGATGACCGCGCGAGCCCACATAAAACGTCGGCTGTGTGGCCTTGCCCAGATAAACAGGGGTGATGACCGTGATGTCGGGAAGGTGGGTGCCGCCGTGATACGGGTCGTTCAGCACATAGACGTCGCCCGGCTGCATGCTGCCGGCGTTCTCGCGGATCACCGTCTTGATGCTCTCGCCCATGGAACCCAGGTGCACCGGCATGTGCGGCGCGTTGGCGATCAGGTTGCCTTCGGTGTCGAAGAGCGCGCAACTGAAATCCAGGCGCTCCTTGATGTTGACCGAGTAGGCGGTGTTCTGCAACTGCAGGCCCATCTGCTCGGCGATGTTCATGAAGAGGTTGTTGAAGACCTCCAGCAGCACCGGGTCCACTGTGGTGCCGGCCGCGAAGGTCACGGCGCGCTCGGCCCGGCGGTCCAGCACCAGGTGGTCCAGCGCCGTCAGCGCCGCTTCCCAGCCGGGCTCGACCACCGTGGTCGCGTTTTTCTCGGCAATGATGGCCGGKCCSGRAATSWKGTCACCRGGSCGCAGRTCCTCRCGCACCACCAGSRSCGCRTCGTGCCACTGGCCGCCCGAATACATGCGCACGGTTTCGCGGCGCGGCACTTCGCGCGGCTCGTGCGTGGCATGGCGCGGCTCGGCGGGCGCGTCGCCGGCCACCACGGCCTCGACGGACACCGCTTCCACCACCAGGCCCTTGCCCTGCATCAAAAAGGCAAAGCGCTGGCGATAGGCGGCCTCAAAGCCGGCCTCGATCTGGTCCAGCGTGCCGAAAGGAACAATCAACGCGGAGTCGCTGCCCTCATAACGCACATGCACGCGCCGGTGCGTGGTGATGCTTCCGGTGCTGACCTGCTGGCGCTGCAGCTCGGCCTCGGCATGGGCTGCCAGTTCCTCGAGCTTGCCGGCGATCTCGGGCAGTGCTGCCTCAGACAACTTGAGCTCCACCGCCTGCTCGCGGATCACGTTCTGGTCGGCCAGGCCCATGCCGTAGGCGCTCAGCACGCCGGCCAGCGGGTGCACAAAGACTTTTGTCATGCCCAGCGCGTCGGCCACCAGGCAGGCATGCTGGCCGCCCGCGCCGCCAAAGCACTGCAGCGTGTAGCGCGTCACGTCGTAGCCGCGTGCCACCGAAATCTTCTTGATCGCGTTGGCCATCTGCTGCACCGCGATGTTGATAAAGCCCTCGGCCACCACTTCGGCGCTGCGGCCGGTCTGGCCGGCCAGTTCGTTGAACTGCGCCTCGACGGCCTCATAGCTCAGTGGCTCGTCGGCATTGGGGCCGAACACCTTGGGAAAGTAGCGCGGCTGGACCTTGCCGACCATCACGTTGGCGTCCGTCACTGCGAGGCGCCCGCCACGCCGGTAGCTGGCCGGGCCGGGGTTGGCGCCCGCGCTCTGCGGGCCGACGCGGAAGCGCTCGCCGTCGAATTTGAGGATGGAGCCGCCGCCTGCCGCCACGGTGTGAATGCTCATCATGGGCGCGCGCATGCGCACGCCGGCCACCTGAGTCTCGAACTCGCGCTCAAACTCGCCGGCGTAATGCGAAACGTCGGTGGACGTCCCGCCCATGTCRAAGCCRATSACCTTSKCATGSCCGGCAATSGCCGCSGTGCGKGCCATGCCCACRATGCCGCCGGCYGGRCCGCTGAGGATGGCGTCCTTGCCCTGGAACACATGCGCGTCCGTCAGGCCGCCCGAAGACTGCATGAAAAACAGGCGCACGCCCGGCATCTCGCTGGCGACCTGCTCCACATAACGGCGCAGTATGGGCGACAGGTAGGCGTCGACCACGGTGGTGTCTCCGCGGCTCACGAACTTCATCATCGGGCTGGTTTCATGCGAGGTGCTGATCTGCGTGAAACCCACCTCGGCCGCGATGCGTTTGGCGGCCTTTTCGTGTTCGGTAAAGCGGTAGCCGTGCATGAACACGATGGCCAGGCTGCGCAGGCCTTTTTCGTAGTGCGCCAGCAGTTCTTTTTTCAGCAGGACCTCGTCCAGCGCCTGCAGCACCTCGCCCTGCGCGCCCACGCGCTCCTGGGCCTCGACCACGGCGCTGTAGAGCAGCTCGGGCAGCACGATGTGGCGGTCAAACAGCCGCGGACGGTTCTGGTAGGCGATGCGCAGCGCATCGCGAAAGCCGCGCGTGGTGACCAGCAGCGTGGGCTCGCCCTTGCGCTCGAGCAGCGCATTGGTCGCCACGGTCGTGCCCATCTTCACGCAGTCGACCACGTCGGCGCGAATCGGCTCGCCGGCCCTGAGACCCAGCAGGTGGCGTATGCCGGCCACGGCCGCGTCGCGGTACTGCTCGGGGTTTTCCGACAGCAGCTTGTGCGTGACCAGCGAGCCGTCGGGCTTCTTGGCCACGATGTCGGTGAAGGTGCCGCCGCGGTCTATCCAGAATTGCCAACGGTCGCCGCCCGGTTTGGAAGTGGTGTCTTGCATGGTTATGTTGATTTCAGAGTTAACGTGTTTTTTGCGGATGTCCAGGACTTCAGGATCTGGCGGCCGAAAAACCGGCCGGCTGTTCCCTGCCAATGTACCCAAGTACCGGCGCCAGTTGCCGGATCTCCGGCGCGGTTTGCAAGGCCGCCCCGGCCGGACACCAGGGATAAGGAAGGCCGGCTGCCCAATCCATGACCTCGTCCGCATGCGAGGCCGGCAGGGTCTGCATGGCCTCTATGGTGATAGAAAGGCTTTCCGCCAGGCATGAGGGGGGCGCAAAACACCAATCGTAACGGCCGCAGCCAACCCGCACAGCGCGACTGTCCTTTTCCGTCATGGCCACCAGCCAGTCGCAGCGAAACACCTCCGCCTTGCCCTCCGGCGGGGAAGCCAGGCAGAAAGTGTAGACATTCTCATAGGCCTGCCCGAAACGGCGCACCAGCACCTCGGCAACGGCCTCCCGCCCCCTGGACACAGGCGGGAACGAAATCGCGCTGGTATGGACGGTCATCTGCAGCAAGGCATCGTCCGTAAAGGCCCGGGCCAGCAGATGGGGGCGGTTGCCGTCCTTGGCATGAAGGTAGGCGGTGATCGCGCCGGAAGGTGTTTTCATAGGTGTACCGCCTTATTGCGGCATGTAGTAGGGCACAAAAATGTCATTGGCCTCATTGCCCACGGAGCGTATCCACTCGCGCGAGAACTTCTCGCCCATGCGCTTGATCTCGGTGTCCAGTTCGGGAGAAATACGCTCTATCTTCACGCCGTTGGCGCGCAGTTCCTCGGTGGCGCTGGCGGCCAGTGCCTGGCTGGCCTGCCAGCCGCGGACTTCCGCCTCGCCCGCCGCCTTGAGCACGGCGGCGCGCGCTTCGGGCTTCAGCGCCTCGAAGGCCTTGCTGTTCACAAACACCGCATTTTTCGGGAACCAGGCGTTGATCTCGTAGTAATACTTGATCGGGCCCCACACCTTGTTCTCCACGCCGGTCAGCGCCGAGGTGATCATGTTGTCCATCCGGCCTTCGGCCAGCGCCTTGCCCACATCGACCATGGCTACATCAACCGGCCTGGCGCCCAGCATTTCCGCGATGCGGGTCGTGGTCTGGTTGTAGGTGCGCATCTGCGTGCCCTTGAAGTCGGCCAGGCCGCGTACCGGCTTGCTTGAATGCAGGCCCTGCGGCGGCCAGGGCGCGGCGTAGAGCAGCCTCATGCCGCGCGCGGCAAAGTGCTTTTCAATGCCAGGGCGCTGCAGCTTCCACAGGCGCTGGGCGTCCTTGTATGAGCCCACCACAAAGGGAATCGAGTCCGCCCCGGCGATGGGAATGTCCTTCACCATGCTGGACATGATGGTTTCGCCGGCTTCGGCCTTGCCCTGCTGCACCGCCTGACTGATGTCGCCCAGCTTGAACATCGTGTTGTTCGGGTGAACCTCGATCACCAGCTGGCCGGCGCTGGCTTTCTCGACCTCGCGCGCAAACTGGTAGATGTTTTGCGTATGGAAGGACTCCGCCCGGTAGCCCGTGGCCAGCTTCCAGGTCGTCTGGGCGTGCGCTGCCCCCGCCGCGACCAGCGCGGCTATCAAAACTGCTTTCATGGAGAACTCCTTGGGAGTTGAGGATCAGCCCGGCGGCGGGTGCATGGAACTCACCCTTTCAGGTCGGTCACAAACATCTTGCCCGGCGCATGGGTGATGCACATCGACAAACGGCTTTTCTGGGCAACCCACTGCGGCGTGACACCGCAACCCCAGAACACCGGGACTTCGTCGTCCCTGATATCGACTGCATCGCCGTAATCCGGGCGCGACAGGTCGGTGATACCGATAGCCTCCGGATTGCCGATGTGAACGGGCGCACCGTGCGCGACGTCAAACCGGCCAGAAATCTCCACCACCTTCGCCACGTCGCGGCTCTTGATGGGCCGCATGGTCACAACCATTTCGCCGCTGAACACGCCGGCGGGCTGGCACTGGAGACTGGTGCGGAACATAGCGACATTGCGGCCCTGCTCGACATGCCTCAGGGGAATGCCGGCCTGCATGACGGCGGCCTCGAAGGAAAAGCTGCAGCCGATCAGGAAAGCCACATAGTCGTCCTGCCAGATCGAGCGGATCTCGCCGCGCTCTTCCACAAATTCGCCGTCGCGGTAAACGCGGTAGCCCGGGATGTCGGTCGTGATGTCCGCCCCGGGTGCGCACAAGGGCTCGATGGCGCCAGCTTTCAGCACCTCCACCAGCGGGCAGGGCTTGGGGTTGCGCTGGCAAAACAGCAGGAAGTCAAAGGCCTGCGCCTGCGGCACGATCATGAGGTTGGCCTGGATGTGGCCGTTGGCGTGCCCCGCGGTGGGCAAGGAAAACTCACCGCGGCGGCTGGCCATGCGGAGGTCTGCGGGACGGTCGAAAATCTTGTTCATGGTGTTGAGGTAAAGCGTGATGGCAATAAATGGGTGGCCTGGGCGGGTTTTACGTTAAAGACCCAGGTAAGCCTTCTTGATGCTGTCGTCGTTGAGCAGGTCCCGCCCGCTGCCCTGCATCACGATGCGGCCGGTCTGGATGACGTAACCGTAATGCGCGATGTTCAGGGCCTTTTGCAGGTTCTGCTCCACCAGCAAAATCGACACGCCGGTGGCGTTGACCTGCTGTATCACTTCCAGCACCTTGGTGACGAATTTGGGTGCGATCCCCCAGGACGGTTCGTCCAGCATCAACAGCTTGGGCCGTGCCATCAGGCCGCGGGCGATCGCCAGCATCTGCTGCTCGCCCCCGCTCATGGTGCCGGCCAGCTGCGCGGCGCGCTCCTTGAGGATGGGAAACAGTTCCAGCATCTCGGCGATGCCGCGCGCGACTTCGTGCCTGTCCATGCGCGTGAAGGCACCCAGCTCGAGGTTGCGCAGCACCGTCAGCCGCGGAAACAGGCGCCGGCCCTCGGGCACCAGCGACAGGCCCAGCGGAACGCGCTTGTGCGCCGGCATGCGCTGGATGTCCGCGCCGTTGAAGCTGATGCTGCCGGCCGCGGCCGCGTTGAGCCCCGCCACGGCGCGCAAGGTGGTGGATTTGCCGTTGCCGTTGCCACCCACCAGCGCCACTATCTTTCCGGGCTCGACCTTCAGGCTGACGTCGGAAATCGCCAGCACGTCGTCGTAACAGACCTTGAGGTTTTTGATCTCCAGCATCTTCAATCCCCAAGGTAAGCGGTAATGACAACGGGGTCGCTGGAGACCTCTTTCGGCGTGCCTTCGGCAATCTTCACGCCGCGGTCCAGCACCACGATCTTGTCGGCGATCGGCATGATGCCTTCCAGCACGTGCTCGACGATCAGGCAGGAAATGCCCCTGTCCCGGATCTTCAGCACCACGTCGACCGCTTCGCGGACTTCCGACGGATTGAGGCCCGCCATGACTTCGTCCATCAGCAGGATGCGTGGCTGTATGGCCAGCGCGCGCGCCACGGCCAGGCGCCGCTGCTCGCTGATGGTCATGCTGGCGGCGGGCCGGTCGGCGAAGCGTTCAAGCCCGGCGAAGGCCAGCCACTCCATGGCGGCCTTGCGCGCTTTCGCCACGTTGTGCTGCAGTAGCATGGCCGCCGTCATCACGTTCTCGCAGGCCGTCATACTGGAGAAAGTGCGCGCGATCTGGAAGGTGCGCGCCACGCCGGCCCGGGCGCAGGCCTCGGGCGGCAGGCCGGCGATGTTGCGCCCGCCCAGCAGTATGCTGCCCGCGGTCGGCGCGAAATAGCCCGCCACGCAGTTGAACATCGTGGTCTTGCCCGCGCCGTTGGGGCCTATCAACCCGACGACCTGGCCGGTCTCCACGCTGAAGCTGACGTCCTGGTTGGCCGTCAGCCCGCCGAACTGCTTGCTGACCTGTTTGACTTCCAGCAGCTTCATGAGGCCTCCTTGCCCAGGGTTTGCACCGCGGCCTGCGGCGCGGCCATCTGGCGCCCGGCATGGGCGCGCGCCTCGCGGCGCTCGCGAAAGCTGCGCAGCCAGCCCATCAGGCCCGTGGGGTAGAACACCGCGATCACGATGATCAGGCCCGCGTAAATGATGACGTCGGTGCCGCGCCCGGTTCCGCCGAAAGCGATGCGCGTGAACTCCTCGATGCTGGTCAGCACCACGGCGCCCACCACCGGCCCGAACAGCGTGCCGACGCCGCCCAGAATGGACACCAGCGCCATCTTGATCGAAAGAGCCGTCGACAGCACCGAGTTCGGGTCGATGTACAGCTCCTTCTGCGCGTACAGGCTGCCGCCCACCGCGGTGAAGAAGGCGCTGACCGACAACGCCACCTGCTTGTAGCGCGCGATGTTGACGCCTATGCTGCGCGCCGCATCGGGCTCGTCCTTGATGGCGCGGAAGTAGTAGCCCAGGTAGCTGCGCTCTATCCACCAGTTGGCGGCCAGCGTGAGGGCCAACAGGCCCAGCGCCAGCCAGTAATACGGCAGCTTGGTGGCGAAGTTCATCCACAGCCAGCCTTGCCGGTCCATGGGCACATACAGGCCCACCGCGGCGCCGCCGTACTCCCACTCGGTGAAGAATATCTGCACCAGCTCGGCCACCGCGATGGTCGCCATCGCGAAGTAGTGGCCCTTGAGCCGGAAGCAGGACCAACCGAAACCCAGGCTCAGCAGTGCGGCGATAAAGCCGCCGGCCAGCACGCCTATCCAGGGGTTCACGCCGAACTTCACCAGCAGCAAGGTCGAGGCATAAGCGCCCAGGCCGTAAAAAGCCGCATGGCCCAGCGACACCTGGCCGGCGTAGCCGCCCACCATGTTCCAGGCGACGCCCAGTTGCGCCGCCATCAGCACCAGGATGGCCATGTTGAGGTGCGAGGCGTCCGTCACGGCGGGGACGGCCAGGGCAATCGCCAGGGCGGCCAAGGCAAAAATAGAGTGTTTCATAACGCTCACGCCTTGCCCATCAGGCCCTGCGGCCGGAACATCAGCACGCCGAGGAACAGCACCAGCACGATGGCCGTCTTGTACTGCGGCCCGAGCAGCAGGCCGCCCATGACCTCGATCACGCCGACCAGGATGCCGGCCCAGAAAGCGCCCGAGACGCTGCCGAAGCCGCCCAGGTTGACCACCACGAAGGCCAGCAGGATGAAATTGGCGCCGACATCCGGAAAGATCGGGAAGAAGGTCGACAGCAGCACCCCGGCCGCGCCGGCGCAGGCCGCGCCTATGCCCCAGGCCAGCGAGAACATCTTGTGCGAATCAATGCCCATGAGGCGCGCGGCTTCCTTGTCGGAGGCGGTGGCTTCCAGGGCCGCGCCCAGCCGGGTCTTGTTCAGGAAAAAGTAGATCAGGCCGGTGACCACGATGGCCCCCACGCCGGCCACCAGTTGCGGCTTGCCCAGCTGTATGCCCAGCAGCTTGACGGTGCCGCTGACGGCCGAGTTCTCGATGGAGCGGAAGTCCGGCTTCCAGAGGAACTGGGCCACGCCGCGCAGCAGGATCATGATGCCGAAGGTGGTAAAGATCTGCGACAGCATGGGTGCGTTGATGATGCGCACGATCACCAGCTTGTAGAGCAGCACGCCGAAGGCGAACAGCATGAGGACCGTCAGCGGCAGCGTGATCATGGGGTCCAGCGCATACAGGGCGAACAGCCAGAAGGCCGAGTACATGCCCAGCATCAAAAACTCCCCGTGCGCGAAGTTCACGATGTCCATGACACCGAAAATCATGGTCAGGCCGATCGCCACCAGCGCGTAGATCAGCCCGATCAGGATGCCGGAGGCCAGCGTCTGAAGCAATATTTCCGTGGTCATGGTTGTCTCTTGGCTTTTAAGTCAAAGTCCGCGGCTTACTTGCGCTGGTCCCACTTGGGCATAGGCCAGGTCACTTCACGGGATGCCATGTCGAAAGGCCAGACCGTGTTGTACTTGCCGCCCACGATCTGCACCAGGATGCCCTGGCCCAGGGTGTTCTGGCCGGTCGCGTCGAACTTCACGCCCTTCCACGGCATGATGAGCTTGCTGCCGGGCATGTCGGTGGCGGCCAGCGCCTTGCGAATGGCCTCGGGCTCAGTGGAGCCCGCGCGGTTGATGGCATCCGCCATCACCATCAGGCCGGTGAAGGTACGCGAGGAATTACCGGTGAAGTTGATCTTGTAACGGCTGTTGAAGAGATCGTTGACCTGCTTGATCAGTGGGTTGCGGTTGGCCAGGTCCAGCGCCCAGACTTCACGCGTGATGATGTAGTCGGCGTCCTTGCCCAGCGTCTTGATGAAGTCGGTGTCGGTGAAGCCCGCGTTGTTGGCCAGGATCATGTCCGGCGAGAAACCCAGCTCCTTGTAGGTCTTGATCGACAGGATGGCATCGGCCGTATACGAGGACTGCAGCACCAGGTTGGGGTTGGCGGCCTTGAGCGTCTGCACTTCGGAGGTCAGCTGCGTGGTCTTCGCCGGGTACATCACCTGCTTGACCAGGTTCTGCTTGAACTCGGGCGCCAGTTTGGTCTGCAGCTTGGTGGTTTCCGTGCCCCACAAGCCGTTTTCATTGAGGCTGGCGACCACGCCCGCCTTGATGCCTTTTTTGGCTTCGAGTTCTTTCAGGAAATCGAAGGCGTTGTGCACAAACAGGTCGTCRTGCGGCGTGGTGCGGAAGAACCACTTGAAGTTGCGCTGCGTSAGCGAAGCCGACGAGGATTCCGGGTTCAGGAAGGGAATGCCGGCGCGCTCGGCGATCTGGCTGGCCGTGGCCGTCACGGCGCTGTTGTAGGCGCCCACGAGTGCCACGACTTTTTCCTGCGTGATCAGCCGTTCGGCTTCGGTCGCGCCGGTCTGCGGGTTGGCCTGGTGGTCTGCGAACACCAGCTTGATCTTCGCGCCCTTCAGGTTGGGCAGTCCCTTGCCGACGGACAGCGGCAGCTCGGACACACCGGGTGCGCCGTTGTTGATGATGTCGGCGGCGAGCTCCAGCGCGCTGCGCAGCTCGGCGCCCACCGAGGCGCCGGGGCCGGTCAGCGGATACAGCACGCCGATCTTGATCTCCTGCTGCGCATGCGCAAGCAGGCAAAAACCCGCGCCGGCCAGTACCGCGGCCACTCGGGCCCACCATGACTTCTTCATTTCGCACTCCTCGTAAAAACATGACAGTTGGATGACATGTGACGGAGTGTGCGATTTGCAAATGACGAAATCAAACAAGAAATATTTTGCTTACGTCATCGATTTTTTTGATGATCAGGATTTACCCTGATGCACCTTTTTTGGCGGTTTTCAGAGCTTTGGCGGCCGGTTTGCGGGCTGTTTTGGTGCCGCCCTCGCCTTCCCCCGCGAACTCCACGGCCGACCTGACCACCGTTTCCACGGTCGACGAGGTCGGGTCCGTGCGGTAACTGGCATGGATGGGCAAGGCCTTGAGTTTCTTGTCGCAGGTCAGCAATTTGAGACTGGCAAAGCCCGTCAGCCGCTGCACCGCCGCGCGCGGCAGCAAGGCCACGCCGAAGCCGCCCTGCACCAGCTGGACCATGGCCGAGATCGACGAAATCGCGTGCACCTTTTTGGGCTCCATGCGGTTCTGCTTGAAGAGGTCCAGCAGGGTGACGTGCGGCTGCGAGCCCTTCTGGAAGGTCAGCAACTCCATCTCCGCGAGTTCGTCGAGCCGGTAATTTCTTTTTTTGTGCAGTGCCGGATTGCCCACAAACGCCATGTCCATGGGCGGCAGGGCCTGGTTGCGCACGCCGTCGGCCGAGGCCGGCAACACCGCGAACACCAGGTCCAGCGTGCCGCGCTGTACCTGGTCCATCAGGATGGGCGTGGTTTCCACCGTGAGCTCCAGCTCCAGTCCCGGATGGTCGACCCGCAGTTTTTCGAGCCAGGGAATCAGCCAGGAGTGCAGCACCGACTCGATCGCCCCTATGCGCATGGACACCGCCATGGGCGCGCCCGAGCCCATCTCTTGCTTGACCTCGCGCTGCAGCTCCAGCAGCTTCTGCGCATAGACCAGGAAGCGCGCGCCCGCCACCGTGAGCTTGAACTGCTTTCCTGCCCGGTCCAGCAGCAGGACGCCCAATTCGTCTTCGAGCGTGGCGATGCGGCTGGACATCGCCGACTGGGTGAGGTAGAGCTTGTCGGCGGCGCGCGAGATGCTTTTGAGCGAGGCCACCCAGTAAAAAGCTTCGACAAAGCGCAGGTTCATGGCGGGGCCTCAGGGTCGCGAAACGGGTAGGGGCCGGTTTTCGGGGTATGCCCGGTGAACTGGCGCGGGATTTGCGTCTATCCTATTACGACTTATCAATTTCCTGCCCTGGAGCCTTTCATGAAATTCAGAATCACCCTGACGGCCGCCGCCCTCGCCTTCGGCGCCAACGCTTTTGCCCAGACCAAGTGGGACCTTCCCGCCGCCTACCCGGCCAGCAATTTCCACACTGAAACGCTCACGCAGTTCGCGGCCGACGTCGACAAGGCCAGCGGCGGCAAGCTCAAGATCACGGTGCATGCCAACGCCTCGCTGTTCAAGGCCAACGAGATCAAGCGCGCGGTGCAAGGCGGCCAGGCGCAGATCGGCGAAGTGCTGCTGGTCAACTTTGAAAACGAGAACCCGATTTACGGCGTGGACGGCATCCCCTTCCTGGCCACCTCCTACGCCGACTCCAAAAAACTCTATGAAGCGCAAAAACCCGTGCTCGACAAGCTGCTGGGCACGCAGGGCATGAAGCTGCTCTACACCGTGGCCTGGCCGCCGCAAGGCATTTACACCAAGAAAGAACTGGCCTCGGTGGCCGACCTGCGCGGCATCAAATGGCGCGCCTACAGCCCCGCCACCGCCAAGATCGCCGAACTGATAGGCGCGCAGCCCGTCACCATCCAGGCGGCCGAACTCTCGCAAGCCCTGGCCACGGGCGTGGTGGAAAGTTACATGAGTTCGGGCTCCACCGGCTACGACTCCAAGACCTACGAAAGCCTCAAGTACTGGTACGACACCCAGGCCTGGCTGCCCAAGAATGCCGTCATCGTGAACAAGAAGGCCTTTGACGCTCTGGATCCCGCCACCCAGGCAGCGGTCACCAAGGCCGCCGCCGACGCCGAAGTGCGCGGCTGGAAGCTCAGCGAAGAAAAGAACGACTGGTACAAAAAAGCCCTGGCCGAAAAAGGCATGAAGATCGTGGTTCCCCCGGCCAAACTGGTCAGCGACATGAAACAGGTCGGCACCATCATGCAGGCCGACTGGGTCAAGAAAGCCGGCCCTGACGGCGAGGCCATCATCGCCAACTTCAACAAGCTCAAGGCCGCGAAGAAATAAGGCATACAACAAGGCAGGCCATGCGCAAGTTCCTCGACAAACTCTACCTGGCAGGCGGCGCGCTGGGCGCCGCCTTCATCGCCCTCATCGCCGTGCTGATGATCGCGCAAAGCATCTTGCGCGAATTTCGCGTCAACACCGGCGCCGTCAACGACGTTGTGGCCTGGTTCTGCGCGGCCGCCGCATTTTTCGCCATGGCCCATGCCTTCAAGCACGGCGACTTTGTGCGCGTGACCCTGCTGCTCGATTCTGTGAACGCCAAAACCCGCCGCGTGCTGGAACTGGCCTCGCTGTTCATCGGCAGCGTGGCGGTGGCCTACCTGGCCTGGTCGGCCTGCCTGTTCACCTATGAAAGCTGGGAGTTCAACGACATCTCGCAAGGCCTGCTGCCCATGCCGATGTGGATTCCGCAGCTGAGTTTTGCGCTGGGCTCCATCCTGCTGCTGGTTGCCGTGGTCGACGAATTCATCATCGTGATACGCGGCGGCGTGCCGACCTTTGTACGCGAAGTGGCCGAGCGCCATGCGAGAGGCGACTTCTCATCCGAAGTCTGAGCCTCAGCCAGCATTCAATCATTTCCCTTTTATTTTCCAGACTAAAAAGACAACAACATGGATATCCTGATGGTGGGCGGCATTTTGCTGCTGCTCATGATGCTGCTGCTTTCGGGTGGCGTGTGGATTGCGATGACGCTGGCCATTTGCGGCTGGGTCGGGCAGGCCTTTTTCACGACCACACAACCGGGCAAGAACCTTTTCAGCGCCTTCTGGGAAAGCAATGCGAGCTGGGAGCTGGCCGCCCTGCCCCTCTTCATCTGGATGGGCGAGATCCTGTTCCGCACCAAGCTCAGCGAGGAGATGTTCGAAGGCCTGCGCCCCTGGCTCAACCGCATCCCCGGCCGCCTCATGCACACCACCATCCTGGGTTGCGGCATTTTCGGTTCGGTTTCGGGTTCTTCGGCGGCCACCTGCGCCACGATTTCCAAGGTCGCGCTGCCCGAGCTGATCAAGCGCGGCTATGACGAAAAAATCGCCCTCGGCTCGCTGGCCACCGCCGGCACACTGGGCATCCTGATTCCGCCGTCCATCACCATGGTGGTCTATGCCGTCGCGGCCGACGCCTCCATCATCCGCATCTTCCTGGCCGGCTTTTTCCCCGGCTTCCTGCTGATGGCGCTGTTCTCGGGCTACATCATCTGGTGGAGCCTGCGCCACCCCGACAAGGTGCCCGCGGCCGACCCGCCCTCCACCTTCATGCAGAAGATCAAACAGTCGGGCAACCTGCTGCCCTGCGCCGCGCTGATCGTGTTCATCTGCTGGGTGCTGATCAGCGGCTACGCCACGGCCACCGAATGCGCGGCCTACGGCGTGGCGGGCTCGCTGGGCCTGGCGCTGTGGAGCCGCTCGCTGACCTGGCAGAACTTCAAGGACGGCCTGATGGGCACGACACGCACCAGCTGCATGATCATGTTCATCCTGGCGGGCGCCGCCTTCCTGACCAAGACCATGGCCTTCACCGGAATTCCGCGAGAGCTGGCCGAGTGGGTCAACAGCATGAACCTCTCGCCCTTCGCGCTGATAGGCGTGCTGACCATCGTCTACCTGATCCTGGGCACCGCACTGGACGGCATCTCCATGATCGTGCTGACCAGCGCCGTGGTGCTGCCCATGATCCAGAAAGCCGGCTTCGACCTGATCTGGTTCGGCATCTTCATCATCCTGCTGGTCGAGATCGCCGAGGTCACGCCGCCCGTGGGCTTTAACCTTTTTGTGCTGCAGAACATGACCGGCAAGGACAGCAACACGATTGCCCGTGCCGCGATTCCTTTCTTCGGCTGCCTGGTGGTGTGCATTGTGCTGATCACGGTGTTTCCGCAAATTGTCACAAGCCTGCCCGACCTCGTAATGGGCAAAGACAAGTAGGGCGGCTTCATAAATCCGATTCCCGGGCGCATGGCGGCGTTGCGCGGTGCTCGGAATCCTCATGCACCGCAAGTGCATTCCGGTTCCTGCGCTCCGGGCGCCTTGCCCTGCATCCCGGCAATCGAATTTCTGGAAGCCGCCCTCGCCAGGTCTTGTGGCTCAGTCACGACGCCAGGAAACCAGCCTTTCGTCATCCGTCAATGCCCAGGTCTTCAGGCCCGTGGCTGCCTCAATCGCCTGCCGGTAAGGCGGCAGGTTGGTGCATTCCAGCACCACAGCCTGCAGCGAAGGCTCGCGCTGCTTGAGCGCGAGCGCGGCATCCACCACATCCCCGCAGGCTTTTTCAGTGTCCAGGCTGTCACGGTTGCCAAGGATGGCCGTCGCAAACTCCCCGGTGGGCTCCACGCCCTGAACCACCACATCACCCAGGCGGTCTGACGGCACGCCGGCCGCAAGCAAATGGTCGGGACCCAATGCGGCCGCGCTGATGGTCAGCACACCGACCCTGGGCTGGCGCGCCAGCAATCCCGGCAGTTGCAGCAGGCTGGACGTGATCACGGGCACCCGGGCGGCGGCCTGCAGTTCGGCCTGCAGCAGCACCAGGAAGCCGCAGCTCGTGGTGATGGCGCGCGCGCCCTCGGCCTGCAGCGCCTGCACCGCCTGGACAAAGGCCGGTGCCATGCCCGCGGCGCGCAAGCCCTCGGCCGTCTGCACAATCGTGCCGGGCCAGGCGCCCCGCACCACGCGCTGGCGCACCGGCACGCCAAAGGCCTCGGGATGGCCCACGTCGCCGGGCGGCCTGGGGAAACGGGTGTCGAGCATGACCACCCCCAGGAAGCCGGTCTCGCCGGAGGGGGATGCAGCGGTTAAAGTCATGGCTGCATTGTCCCGCCAAAGCCAGCCCACCTCCTTCACCTACCACACACGCCATGCTGACTGTCCTTGCCATCTCGATAGGCGCCTCGCTGGGTGCGCTGGCCCGCTGGAGCCTCAGCCTCTGGCTCACGCCCGGCGGCATCATTCCCTGGGGCACGCTGGCGGCCAACCTGATAGGCGGCTACCTGATAGGTGTCTGCATCGCGGCCTTCCAGGCCATGCCGCACCTGGACCCGGTCTGGCGCCTGGCGCTGGTGACCGGCTTCCTGGGCGGGCTGACCACCTTTTCCTCGTTTTCGGCCGAGGTGGTGATCTTCCTGATGGACGCGCGCTACGGCCTGGCGGCCCTCACGGCCACGGCGCACGTGCTGGGTTCGCTGCTGATGACGGTGGCGGGCCTGAAGTCGGCGATGTTCCTGATCGCCGCCAACGCCCGCTGAATCTCTCCGTGAACCCCGGCCTTTGCCACAGCGGCGCACTCAAGCAATGCCCCTGGCTACCGCAGGCCGCCGGAATTGGCCACAATCGGCCATGGCTTCCATGACCTCCCTTCATCCCGCCCCCGCAATGGGCAGCCAGGACCGGCTGGCGCGCATAGGGCATGCCCGGCAGTCGGTGCTGTATGGCGAAGCCGGGGCCGCCGATACCGCGCCGGCACTGGAAAGCTGGATAGAGCGCTCCTGGCTGCGTTGCCTCGCCAACGGCCAGCGCCCTGAGCGAGCCCCCTCCTTCGACATCCTGCCGGCCGCCGAAACGCGGCGCCACCAGGATGCCAACCACCAGCTGGTGCAGGCCGCCAGGCCCGCGCTGGAGCGCCTGGGGCGCGCGATTGCCGACACCCGTTACTTCGCCATCCTGACCAACCAGGCCGGCGTGGTGGTCGACGTCAACGGCCCAATAGACCGCGGCGACAGCCGCGCCGACCTCATCACGCGCATAGGCACCGACCTGTCGGAAGCCCGCATGGGCACCACCGCCATAGGCGCGGCGCTGACTGAACTGCAGCCGGTCTGGCTGCATCGCGGCGAGCACTTCTTCGACGCAACCTCGGTCTACAGCTGCGCCGGCGCGCCGCTGTTCGGCCCCGACGGGCATTGCGCCGGCATGCTGGACCTGACCGGCATCGAAGCGGCCGAGCGGCCCGAACTCAAGCACCTGGTCACCCAGTCCGCGCGCAGCATCGAGAACGCGCTCACGCTGGGCCGGCCCCATGCCCTGCTGATCCGGCTCAACTGGCCGGGCCGGGTGCTGGGCGACGACACCGACGGCCTGGTCTGCGTGGACGCCGACGGCTGTGTCACCGGCGCCAACCCGGCGGCGCGGCAAATGGTCTCGCGCCTGGGCGCCACGGCTGACGGCATGCCGCACTGCAGTGAGCTGTTTGCCATGCCCTTTGAAATGCTGTTTGACGCGGCGCAGCGCCGCAGCCCCGCGCAAGGCGGCGTGCTGGAGGCGCCGCTGTGGACCGGCCTGCGCCTGCACGCGCTGCCGGTGCTGGCGGGCCGGGAAGCCGCGCCCGCCTCGCTGCAATTGCCGCTTTCCGGCGACTCAGCCCGGCCGCTCAAGGAGCTGGAAACCGCGCTGATCCGCAAGGCCGTCAGCGACGCGCGCGGCAATGTGCTGCAGGCCGCCAAGGCATTGGGCGTGAGCCGGGCCACGGTGTACCGGCGGCTCGGCCCGGGCAAGCGCGGTTAGAGGTGGCAGCCCCTAGTGCTTGTGCTCAGCCGCGGCGCCGGTKGCGCCCGGCGCCGCGGTGGCCACCGGCAACTTCAGTTCCAGCCGGCTTTCCACGCCCTTGGCGTCCTTGAACAACAGGGTCACGGGAACCGTGCTGTCCTTGGCCAGCGGCGCTTTCAGGTCCATCAGCATGATGTGGTAGCCGCCGCCCTGCTTGAGCTCCACCTTTTTGCCGGCGGGCAAGTCCAGCGACGGCAGGCCGCGCATTTTCATGACGTCGCCTTCCATCTTCATTTCATGCACTTCGGCCACGCCCGCGACCGGCGACGCCACGCCGACCAGCCGGGTCGCGTCTTTGGCGGTGAGGCTCATGAAAGCACCCGTGCTCTTTTGCCCCTGCACGGTGGCGCGCGCCCAGGCGCCTTCGACCTGGACGGCGGCGGTCTGCGCCAGGGCGGCCATGCCGCCCAGCAGCAACGAAAACGCGAGTGCGGTTTTTGAAAATTTTGCGGATGTCATGTCAAAGTGTTCCTTCAAACGGTGAACTGGATTTAAAAGAAGAAGGCAGCCCTGGCGCGCTCAGTGATTGTGCTCACCGCCACCGCCCGCGGGCATCAGCTCCAGCGCGGCGGCGGGGTTTTTCAGCTCCGACGGTTTCTGGCCCGGCTTGGGCACCTCCGCCCAGTCGACCTTGCCTTCTTCACAGACCTGCATGACCGGCCAGTACAGCATGCCGGCCTTGGCGGGCAGCTTGGCCTGCAGCACAAACTCGTCGTACCAGTCGTTCTGCAGGTAGTCGGCCGGGGTCCTGGCTGTCCAGCTGATGCGGGACACTTCCTCGGCAATGGCCTTTCCATGGTCCTGCCGCGGCTGGGCCAGTTTTTCACGCGTGACTTCCAGCGTCCAGCCGGCTTTGGGCATGGGCTTGGCGCCCTGCACACCCTCGGGAATGGTGACCACGATCTGCTTGACGGGCGAGTTGCCGCAACCGTGCCCGACCTTGAAGGTCCCCTTGTAATAACTGCCGGCATTGGCCACCTGGTATTCCAGCGTGACGTGGGCGGCGGCGGGCAGCGACATAGCAATAAGTAGTGCACCAGCCCAATAAGGCAGTGTGCTTGCGGCTATGGTTTTAATAGCGTTCGGGTGTTTCATGGTTCATCCTTGGTAAAGATAAAAGTAAAGGCAAAAAAATAAAGCAGCAAGATCAAAGGCTGAAGTTCAGCTCAGCCATGAACGTACGCTGCGGGTAAGGGTGGAAATTCCAGTACTGGTAGTTGTTGAGGTTGTCGATGCCGACCGCGGCACTCCATTGCTTGTTCACCTGGTAGCGCACGCGCACATCGGTGGTGAAGTATTTGCTAGTGCCCTGGTAGGCAAAACCGTTCACGTCGCTGTTGTCCAGGCTTGAATACTGCTTTCCGCTGTAGCGCGCGCCCACCGTGGCCGTCCAGGCCGCGTCGAAGCGGTAGCTGGCCAGTGCCGTCGCGCGCCACACCGGCACGCGCGGCTGGTATTTGCCCAGCGTATCGCCGGCCACCGCCACAAAGCCGCTGTTGTCCTTGATGCGTGAATCAGCGTAAGTCACGCTGCCGCTCAGGTCCAGCCCTTTTTTGAGCACGTCGTTGCCGCTGAAGGCCAGTTCCACGCCCTGGGTCTTGATGCGGCCGACGTTCTGCACGCGGCTGATGTTGCTGTTGGCGATGGGGTCGAAGGTGGTTTGCGAATACAGCGCGTCGCGCGTGTTTTCGGTGAAAAAGGTTAGGCGCAGTAGAGCATTGCCCAGGTCTTTTTCCGCCGTCAGCTCGGTGGTCCAGGATTTCTCGGGCCGCAGGGTCGGGTCGTTGATGTACTGCGAGTTGACAGTCGCCGTCGCGCCGTACAGCTCGCCCACCGTCGGGAACCGTACCGCGCGCCCCGTAGAAGCTTTCAGCACGGTGTCGGCCGACCACTGGTAGGACAGCGCCGCCTTGGGCGAGACGGCATTTTCGGTACGCGCCGCATAACCGGTGTTGGCGGCGTTGCTCGCACCAAAGCTGGTAAAGCCGCTGGAGGCCGTCCAGTTTTCCAGGCGTGCGCCCAGCACGGTTTTCCATTGAGGCGCAAAGGCCCAGGCGTCTTGGGCATACAGACTGCGCAGGCGCGTCTTGCCTCCCACATCGTTGACGACGGTGCCCGCTGCGCTAGTTAGCCAGTTGGCGGCGTTGGATTTAAGGATGCGCAGTTTGTAGCTGTCTTGCTGAAAGCCAAAGTCAACAATGTGAGCGCCCTTGATGCCTTCGGGCCGCCAGATGCCTTTGAAGGCCAGCGTGTTCCATCCGGTGCCATCCTGGTCTTGCAGGGTGCCGGCGCCGCCGCTCAGCGAGCCCGGCTGTGCAGTGGTGGCAGCGCGGATCTGGTCCTTCTGGTAGTCATACAGGCTGCCCGCCACCTCCCAGTCCCACACCCCCTGCGTGTTGGACTTGACCGAAAGGCCGTGCATCACGTGGGTCAGCACCTCGTTGCTCACGCCGAAATCGCTGGCGGCCAGGGTGTAGCCGCGACCATCAATGCTGACGTTACCGCTGTACACCGGCGCGCCCGCTGCGTTGCGCAGGTAGCTCTGCGAGCGGTTTTCCGCCGTGTTCTTCCAGTAGCCCAGCGTGTAGCTGGCACGCACCGTAGACGAAAAATCATAGGCCACCTTGAGCTTGAGGTGTTCCTGCCGCGTCTCGTACTGCGTGGCGCCGCCCAGCAGCAGCCAGGGCACGTTGCGCGTGTTGAGCCCGGGCACCGCGCCGCTCACCACCGTAGCGCCGGCCGCGGGAGCCGCCGCGCTCAGCGTGCGCGTGGCGAAGGTCAGCGGCTGGCCCGCGCTTTCCGTGCGGTTGGCATTGATGAACCACGACCAGTCACCGCTGCGGTTGCCCAGCGAGGCACTGGCCTGGCTGCCGCTGAAGCTGCTGTTGGTGCCATAGAGCTTGAAGTCCTGCGTGAAACCGCTGAGCTTGGCGTGCGCCTCGAACTTTGTGGGCATGCGCGTGACGTAATCCACCACCGCGCCCACCGAGTTGCCCGGGTAGGCCGCCGAGAACGGGCCGTAGAGCACGTCGACCCGCTCGATTTCCTCGGGCGTCACCAGGCCCCAGCGCGGCGCGTAGTTGGTGCCGTTGGCGATCCCGTTGCCCAGGTAGTTGGACAGCAGGATGCCGTCGGCGTAAACCGCTGAGCGGGCGCTGTTGCCGGTGCCCGAGGCACGGCTGGACAGGATGGCGTGGTTGTAATCGCCGATGTAGCGCTTGCGCACCAGCAGGCTGGGGAAGTACTTGAGCGCGTCCTCGCTGTCGGTGGCGTTGATGGTCTGCGCGATCTGCTCGCGCGTGATGCCTTCAATGGTGGTCGGAATCTGCGTGGGCAAGGAGGTCGGCTGGCCGCTGTTGACGGTGACCACGCCCAGGGATTTTGCCGGCGCGTCGGCCGATGGCGCCTGCGCGAAAGCCGCCAAGGGGAAGGCCAGCGCAGTAGCGCCGCGCCAGGCAAGCGCGCACGGTGTGCGGGAAAGGTTCATGAAAACTCACACTCTGAAATGAACGGACGCGCAGCAGCAAGGCCGCGCGCGGGAATGCCTCAGGCGAGGCGGTTCAGATCAGATGAGTGGAGGCCCGCGGCTGAAGGGCAGCCCGGGGACGGCGGCACCGGCGCTTGCCGGGACATCCGCCACGGCAACGAAGTCGCCGGAAAAACACGGAGCGGCGGCCACCGGCAAAGGCGGCAGCACCAAGCCAGGCGAAGCGCAGAGATCGCAGCGCAGGCCCGTGGAACCCGCATCGCCGTCGGCGGCATCACCGCTGGCGCTGGATGAAGCGGTGTTGATGCTGCAGATACCGCCCAGCTTGCCGGTCTGCACGTCCTGGGCCAGCATGGACACCGGTGCCCACAGCGCCGACAACACGGCCAGGAAGGCTAGCCAGGTGGCTAGGCGTTCCCATACTGGGAGGGGTTGGCGGGGGGCTGGGTGGTGGGGCACGGGGCAATTATAGGCAGGCCGGTTCTTGCTCCGGCCTTGCGCTCTTTGCTGAGGATGGTTGGCCGGGGGTAGCCCGGCGGCTACTCACTTTTCTTTTGCTTCGCCAAAAGAAAAGTAAGCAAAAGAAAAGGCGACCCTGGTTGCTGCGTCCCTTCGCTTCGCTGCGGGCAACCTGCGGTGCTCGGTTCAGGCGGGGTCTCGCTA